>JBIKOC010000160.1:0-4942 GCA_044358335.1 Flavobacteriales bacterium
TTATCGCAGTTCTGCCAAATTAAAAATACCCTATGCTGCTGAAGAAAGCTTTGGAGATTTTCTAGGGAATAATGCTGGGGAATATTTTATTAAGAAATATCATCCCGAATGGATGGAAGCTTTTCTCATTCAAAAGAATGTGCACGAGTCGATTTATAAGTTACTTGCTGATACTGAAGCCAAAGTTCAAGGCATTCCTCTGGATCAGAAAAGCCAAATTTACTCCCAAACTAATTCCGATCTCAAAGAAATACTAATTCGTGGAAATCAATTTATTATAGATCGATTCTCCTATCCAGTAAATCACGCTTATTTACTTCGAAATCGCTACTATTATCGCTGGTACTGGCAATTTCTTTCGGAATATTCTCAGCTCAATTCTTGGAAAGGAATTCGTAAGTATTATCAATCCTTTCCATTGCACGAATAAACCCAATATTCTGCCTTTTTCAATTCCATGAAGAATACTTAACCTATTATATGAACCAGTACGGATAGAATATACCGCAGTTGGTGTATTTCGAATTCATCTTGGTTGACGGTGATTTGCTATCTACAAACGCAAATCTTCCTTCATCATGAATCACTTGAGAATATTTATCTTTTTATCTGTTTTTATTCTCGGTTGTAAGGCTTTTAAATTGCCTTCCGATTCAATTAAATCAGATTTGTCCAATTATTTTGAAGAACAATATAGATAACTAAAATGCTAAAGAATTCAGCTTGGGCTCCACTCTCCATTCCCAAAGGCAGTTCAACTGATTTCAATAAAGCCAAAGGGATTTAGGATTCACTCCTGCTTTATTTCTATTTTCGTTCCTTACAAACGTCCAATTCACTCAAAACGCCGTTAATCTTGAAAAAGATACTCGCTATTGATCAGGGAACAACATCTTCCCGCTGTATTATTTTTGATGAACAGGGCCAAGTCATAGCAACTGCTCAAGAAGAGTTTTCTCAATATTTTCCGCATGCTGGTTGGGTTGAACATAATCCACATGAAATCCTACAAAGTGTGAAAAACGCGTATGTGGATGTGCTTAAAAATGCTGAAATTTCAAGTCATCAAATCGACTGTATCGGAATTACCAATCAACGTGAAACTACCCTGATTTGGGATCGGAAAACGGGTCAACCTATTTATCCGGCTATCGTTTGGCAAAGCCGCCAATCACTCGAAATATGCGAACGCATAAATGCTCGCGGACTCAGTCAGGCAATTCAAGATAAAACAGGTTTGGTCGTAGATGCATATTTCTCTGCCAGTAAAATTGCCTGGATATTCGAAAATGTTCCCGGTTCCCGACAACGTGCTCAAAATGGAGAACTCGCATTTGGAACGGTCGATACTTGGCTTTTATGGAATTTAACGGGTGGAAAAGTACATGCTACCGATTATAGTAATGCTTCTCGAACCTTATTATTTAACATTCACGATTGCAGTTGGGACAAAGAAATTCTCCAATGGTTCGATATTCCCGAAGCTATTTTACCCGAAGTGAAAGATAGTTCAGGCTATTTCGGGACAACTGTTGATGGATATTTCGATGCTGGAATTCCCATTCTAGGAATAGCGGGCGATCAGCAAGCGGCATTATTTGGACAAGGTTGTATTCAGCCTACCATGGCTAAAAACACCTATGGAACGGGATGTTTCATGTTGATGAATACTGGGAATGTACCAGTGAAATCGAGCTGTGGACTATTAACTACCATAGCTTGGGGTTTAAACGGACACATTTCCTATGCTGTTGAAGGAAGTGTCTTCGTTGCTGGTTCGGCAATACAATGGTTACGTGATGGTTTAGGATTGTTCAAGGATGCTTCTGAGATTGAAGATTTAGCAACTCAAGTGGAAGACACGAATGGTGTTTATTTTGTGCCGGCATTTGTAGGTTTAGGCGCGCCTCATTGGGATTCGGAAGCTCGAGGTATGATTGTAGGATTAACTCGCGGCACCCAGAAATCACATATCATTCGTGCTGCACTCGAAGCTATGGCTTACCAAACTTCCGACGTATTTGAGGCCATTCAGCAAGATGCAGGAATGAAGATTTCGGTTTTGTACGTCGATGGAGGAGCTTCAGCAAATAATCTGATGATGCAATTCCAAAGTGACTTGTTGCAAGTGGATGTCATCCGCCCACAAAACACCGAAACTACCGCTCTTGGTGCAGCATTACTCGCCGGACTTTCTGCAGGAATTTGGACTTCTGCACAAGCATGTTCTGAAGTGGCTCAACAAGGAAAGGTTTTCAAATTCAATGCGGAGAAGCAGAAAATCACACAATTATATGCTGGTTGGAAACAGGCCGTTCAAGCTACAATTGGCTTCAAACCTCGTCCGATGAGCACGTGAAAATGTTGTTGAATGCAAGGATAGAATCAGGTACTTTTGTCTAAATACTCGTTCATGCGTAGATTCCTGTCATTCATTTTATTACTGCTCTTTTCTGTCGGAACATTCGCGGCATCCAACGGAAATTCAGTTCAGGCAATTTTTTCTCATGCATCTTTTATGATGAATGGACGTAAGCCATACGTCGAAACATACATCATGGTTCGTGGCTCCAGTGTGGTGTTTCGTAAAACAGATTCAGGAAAATATCAAGGCACGATTGAAGTAATTCTTACCGTTTCGCAGGATGGTCAAATCCGATACGCTGATAAGTACAACCTGCTTAGTCCAGAAACCGACGATTCTGTTCATATTACGTTCAACTTTATCGATCAACAACGCATTCCACTTGGGGAAGGGAATTATGAATTAGGATTGCGCATTCGCGATGTCAATGGAATAGGAGAGCCTGTTGAGGCAACCGAACCCCTGGAAGTTAAATTTCCCAATAATGCGGTATCATTTTCTGATATACAACTTGTTGAATCATACACTAAAACCGAAAAGCCGGGCAGTTTATCAAAAGGTGGATATGATTTAATTCCACATATAAACGATGTGTTTGTGAAAGATGAGACGAAGCTGATTTTTTACAGTGAGATTTATCAAACGCTTGCTTTCCTGGATGAAGGAAAAAAATACCTCTGCAATTTCTTTCTTAGGAATTCAAATACAAATGAGCAACTTACCTCTTATTCAGGTTTTACGCGCTATACAGCTTCCGAAGTGAGTGTATTGATGAAAGAGTTCGACATCACTAATTTGCCAACTGGTCAATATAATTTGGAGTTAGAAGTGCGCGATGCTGAGAACCAGGTTTTGGCTACAAAGAAAGTGTCGTTTGTTCGTTCAAACCCAGGCGATATCATTGCTCCCGATAATTATACTTCAACAAGTTTGCTCAACAGTTTTGTTCTCAATTATACCAATCCAGATAGTTTAGCTGAGCATATTCGTTGTTTGTATCCAATTTCATATGAACTAGAGAAAAACATTGCGACCAACGTGATTAAAGCCAAGGATTTGCAACAAATGCAACAATACATGCTTTCCTTTTGGATCAATCGCGATGCACTTCATCCGCAAGAAGCATGGGAGAAATATTTTTTTGAAGTACGAAAAGTGGTGAAGCAGTTTTCTACTTCCATTCGTAAAGGATATAACACCGATCGCGGACGAGTTTATTTGCAATATGGACCGCCCGATAATCGAACGGAAATGCCGCATGAGCCAAGTGCATATCCCTATGAAATTTGGCAATATTACAAAGTGAAGGGACAATCAAACCGTCGTTTCATTTTCTACAATCCCGATTTGGTAACGAATGATTATAATTTGATACACTCCGATGCATTGGGTGAAATCATGAATGATCAATGGCAATTGCTCATTTACAAGCGCGATACGCAAACAAACGACATTGATCAAACTACACCATCCGGAAGATTTGGTTCTCAGATTCAACAAAACTATCAAACACCCAGGTGAATTTCTTTTACTATTTACTCCGCGGTGGAGGTTTCCTAATCGCTCAGATACCACTGTTTTTGTTGTATCCGTTATCGGGCTTTTTAGCTTGGATAGCCTCGGATGTAGTAAGGTATCGTCGTGATGTAGTACTAGCAAATCTGAAAGCATCTTTTCCTGAAAAATCCGATCGCGAACGACTGAAAATCGCCAAAGGTTTCTACCTCAATTTCACCGATATTATGGTGGAATCGTTTAAAATGCTCAGCTTAAATCCGAGTTTAATTCCTTCACGAGTTAAAGTTCTCAATCCCCAATCACTCGAATCCTATAAACAACAAGGGAAAAGCATCATTGCCGTTTCTGGGCATTATTGCAATTGGGAATGGATGGGAGTTGGACTCAAAGCGGTTACAGGTATGCGTGCTTTGGTAACATACAAGCCTCTTTCCAGTAAGTTGATGGATCGTTTGATGAAAGAAATTAGGCAGCTAAACGGCTCGGAGCTTATTTCGATGCAACAAACGTTTCGATCGATAGCTACTTCCAAGGAACCTGTTATTTCGCTTTTAGTTGCCGATCAAGCACCTCATCCCGAAAACGCTTACTGGACCAATTTTCTAAATCAAGACACGCCCGTTTTTTTAGGTGCCGAACGCATCGCCAAATCAACCGGACATGTAGTTGTGTTTCTAGCTATGAGACGGGTTAGGCGCGGATATTACACGCTTGAATTTCAGGAATTGTGCCTCGATCCAAAAGTTCAACCCGAATTTGCTATCACCGAAATGCATCTTCGTGCGCTGGAAAGTCTTATTATTGAAAGTCCTCAAAACTGGCTTTGGTCACATAAACGTTGGAAACACAAACGCCCCGCATGAAAACCGCTGTCGTCATTCTAAACTGGAATGGAAAGCATCTGCTGGAGCAGTTTCTTCCTAAAGTCATTGCTTGTTCACCTAATGCTGAAGTTGTAGTAGCAGATAATGCTTCCTCCGACGACTCAGTAGCTATGATGCGGAAGACTTTTCCGAGTGTGACAATCATTGAAAATCCTAGTAATAATGGTTATGCCGG
>JBIKOC010000161.1:0-4936 GCA_044358335.1 Flavobacteriales bacterium
TCGGGAACACCTCGGTTGTTCATCGTGTGAACAAAATTGTAACGCAATTGATTGGTCTTTTGGTCATAAAACGTCATCGCCACATCGGTTTCGCTGGGCTTGCCGCTTTTATCCAATAAACTCACCTGACAAGTAGTTGTGTTCATTACTTGGGTGATGATGATATTCAAAACCTGCTTGAATGAGCTTTCGCTGGAGGCATCGTAAAAATTCCCAATACAATTGAACGAGTTAGTTATATCTGGATCCATTTTTCCAACACCTACAATAAAAGGTCGAAGTACAATGCCTTTGCTTTGAAGTGCAGCCGAAATAGCACATGGGTCGCCTCCACATTCTTCTTTTCCGTCGGTAATGAGCAATACGATGTTGCGTGCTTTAGTATCCGGAAAATCTTTCGCGCAAGCTTCTAAGGATAAGGCAATGGGAGTTGTTCCACTCGGACTTAATTTATTGAGTTTATTCTTAATCAAGTATCCATTATCGCGAGCAAATGGCACCTCTAGTTTGGTATCGTCGCAATCTTGTGGTGGATATTTTTTCTGATGTCCGTAACAACGTAAAGCGAGTTGAACGTTAGGCTGGCGACCTAAACTATCGACCATCGAACTAACCAGTCTTTTAGCAATGTTGTATTTCGAATCGCTTTCCCAAATGCCAAACATGCTATTGGAACAATCGAAAATGAGCAAAATGCGTGTGAGTGGGGGAGGAGCGGGCGCTGCAACAACCGGTTTGGTAGTTGTTCGCGTTTGTGCCAGTGAAAGAAAAGGTAAAAGAAAGAGCAGTAAACCTAGGCTTAGGGATATAAATGGAAAGCGTTCTCCCTTTTTGGGGGAGAAAAGCTTGTAATGAATAGCCCGACCCACAGGGGAAGCCCCAAGTATCATTGGAGTTTCCTTTACAAAAATAAGTGGAAGGGCTTTTATTAACATGAGTATCTGAAACGATTTAAAGGCAGGCTTAATAATCACCGAGGGTTTCCTCCAGTTGTCCGAGTGCCAGTGCCAATTGTTCATCGTTTGGTGCTACACCATGCCATTTATGTGTCCCCATCATGAAATCGACGCCTGCTCCCATTTCGGTTTTCATGAGTATAACGACAGGTTTACCTTTTCCGGTATGTGCTTTCGCATCATCGAGTCCTCGGACTACATCGGCCATATCATTTCCGTTCATATATAGAACTGTCCAGCCAAACGCTTCCCATTTTCCACGAAGATCACCTAGAGATAATACTTTCTCAGTGGGACCATCGATTTGTTGTCCATTCACATCTATCGTAGCAATCAGGTTATCTACCTTATTTGCTGCTGCATACATGGCTGCTTCCCAAATCTGCCCTTCTTGCAATTCGCCATCACCATGTAGGGTGTAAACCAATTGCTTATCCTGATTGAGTTTCTTCGCTAAAGCAGCTCCAATACCCATCGACAAACCTTGTCCAAGTGAACCTGATGCAGCACGTATTCCTTCTAAACCTTCTTCTGTTGCTGGATGTCCTTGTAAACGAGAGTTAAGCTTACGAAAAGTTGCTAATTCCGAAACAGGGAAATATCCGCTGCGCGAGAGTACGCTATACCAAAGTGGTGAAATATGTCCGTTGGATAAGAAAAACAGGTCTTCGTCAATTCCATCCATTGAAAAGGGAGAAGGCTGATGTTTCATCGCATGGAAATACAGCGCCACCAGAAAATCGGTGCAGCCTAAAGAACCGCCTGGGTGACCAGAATTAACAGCATGTACCTGACGGAGAATGTCGCGTCGTACTTGAGAAGCAGTAAGTTGAAGTTCGGAGATGGAAGCCATGGGGCGAAAGTACATCGGCTAAATCGCAAGGACAAGGAAAGAACGCAGAGGTTTTGAAGGAGTTTTGAACTAGAACGTTAATAAGTTTAGTCCCTTTCATTTTTCAAGCATTTTGCTCATTTTCAAAATCAATCCTCATCTTTACCCCGATGAACCGTAGTCAGCTCAAAACACTGATTTTCATTTTTTGCTTCCTGTTGATGGGTGTTCGCTTATTTAACATTCCGGCAACCGAACGCGATCATGTGTATGGTGATGGTTACAGCGATATTAATACTATTTCAGCAGCCCGGTTTTTTCACGATTCAGGATTTGTCAAAACGGCCTTTTTGCCTGTTCATGGTTATCCCGAATCACATCCTACTAAAGTCTACACGCACTATCCAGCATTACCCGATATAATCGATGGATTTACTGCAACAGTCCTAAATTCGAATGATGAGCGAGTCTTGCGACTATTTCCATTTCTCCTCTCAATTTTCTTTTTCTTCCTCATTTATAGGGTTCTGAACGACCTTACTAAAAATGCTAAAAACGCTTTTATTGGAGCGAGTTTGTTGGTGCTTTCTAATTACTTCATTGCTTGGGGCGATAACCTGCACCAACATTTATATGCCGAATTAGTCAAGTGGTTATTTATTGGTTTGCTCTATCGCTATCAAGAATCGAAACGAGAATCAAGTACTTCATTTATTGGTTTGCTTGTGTTGATGATAATTGCAGTAAATATCTCTTTTGAATTACCCGTGTTTTTGGGTGTTGCTAGTGTTGGATTTGCAATCATCTTCCAGAAAAACATCTTCACCCGCGAAACCTTTGGTTTGTTTGCCGCATTATTATTCGGATTCGGTTTGCACATCCTCCAAAATGTTCTGTATTTCGATTCGCTCGATTTGGCATTAGAGGACATGAAAAATGCCTTTGTATTTCGAACCACCGGTGCCGAAGATGTTGGCTATACACCCGAAAAACCCTTTTCAATCCTACACGATGGCTGGAAAATTCCAATCGAATGGTTCAATCGCATGGAACGCTATTATGTGCTTCCCGGTTGGTTTCTTTTAGTCACATGCTATTGGTCAATTCCCCAACTTCGCATAAAGAATCCTCGATTATTCTCAATTGTCATTGCATTATTTATTGCCTCTATAGCTTGGGGATTTGTCATGCCGCAACATGCGTATGTGCATCTCTTCACCAATAAGCACTTCGGACTTTGGGTTGGATTAATCATGTGCATTTCCCTTCCATTTTATTGGAATGTGGTCAAGCAGCATTTTTACCAACAGAATAAAGCAATGATGTTCCTTCATGTGGCATTAGTTGGCTACGCACTTATCATGTTCATTACCCAACAAGTTGTAGGATTGTGGTGGAAACATGGGTTTAATGTGCTGGTTAGCTAGTGTGCTGGTGTGCTGGTTAGCTGGTGTGCTGATTATCCTGATAGCTTTCGGGAGATGTGCTCCCTTCGACAAGGTCAGGGAGCGGCAATACCCGAGCGCATTTTCGAGATTTGACAATCAATCCTAAAATTACTCCCCCATTAAACTATCTTTGCGCCCATTTTCAGAAAAACTATGGCACTTAAATGCGGTATTGTCGGATTACCAAACGTAGGGAAATCCACTCTTTTTAACTGTTTGAGCAACGCAAAAGCACAGGCAGCCAATTTCCCGTTCTGCACGATTGAACCGAACGTGGGCGTGATTACCGTTCCCGATGAACGCATGACCGAGTTGTCCAAATTTGTTAAACCCGAACGCATTGTTCCTACTACAGTTGAGATTGTTGATATTGCTGGATTAGTGAAAGGCGCTTCCAAAGGAGAAGGTTTAGGAAATCAATTCCTGGGTAATATCCGCGAATGCGATGCGATTTTGCACGTTTTGCGTTGTTTCGATGATGATAATGTGGTACACGTCGATGGTCGCGTAAATCCAGTAAGCGATAAAGAAGTAATCGACCTAGAACTTCAATTGAAAGATCTTGATACCGTAGAAAAACGACTTCAGAAAGTGGAGAAGTTGGCTAAGACGGGTGATAAAGACGCTAAACGTGCACATGATATTCTTTCTCAATATCGCGATGTGTTATTAAAAGGGAAATCGGCACGTAGTGTCGTGTTGGAAAAACTCGACGATATTGAGTTTGCTAACGATTTGTATTTGTTGACCAACAAACCGGTGATGTATATCTGCAACGTAGATGAAGCATCGGCTCAATCGGGAAATGCTCATGTGGAAGCTGTTCGTGCATCTATTGCCGATGAGAATGCAGAAATTTTGATCATAACCGCTGCTATGGAAGCAGAAATTGCTCAACTCGAAACATACGAGGACAAAGTAGCTTTCCTAAGCGAAATTGGTTTGGAAGAACCTGGCGTGAATAAGCTCATCAAAAAAGCCTATCACTTGCTCAATCTTCAAACTTACTTTACTGCTGGTGTGAAAGAAGTGCGCGCATGGACCATCACCACCGGAATGAAAGCTCCTCAAGCGGCTGGCGTTATCCACACCGATTTCGAGAAAGGATTCATTCGTGCAGAAGTAATTAAATACCTCGATTTTCTTAAGTTTGGTTCTGAAGCAGCTTGTCGTGAAAATGGTAAGTTAGCTGTGGAAGGAAAAGAATATGTGGTGCAAGATGGCGATATCATGCACTTCCGTTTCAACGTATAATTTTATTCGCAGTTTTTAACGTAGGTGAATTCACCTGTTCCAATTTCGTAAGCAACCAAATAGCCCATACCAGGTAATTCGGTGTACGCACATCCGGCATCTAAATTAATGTCGTACTTATTTTGTTTGATGATTTCGGTATACGGTCGCGGTGTATGACCGTGCACGATTTTCCGGTAGCCAATCCGTTCAGGATCGATTTCCATTTTACGTATCCAACGCATCGCATTTAAATCAGCAAATAAATCTCGTTTCGAAAAATTCAACCCGGCATGAACGAATATGCATTCCGGAGTTTCAAAGTATATCTCGCTGTATTGTATAAATTCTCGGTATTTTATTGGTATTTCCAGCACGGTTGAAACACCAAAACTGTTGAGTGTATCTTGTCCGCCACAGCGTCGCCAGTATTCCATTTGATCGGCACTGTAATAAGCTGCAATCAT
>JBIKOC010000162.1:0-4891 GCA_044358335.1 Flavobacteriales bacterium
ACATTTCTTCGCAATCTCAAAACCAACTCATGATCAAATTCAAGTTCTTCAATACCAATATTTAATAGTTGAGAAGCCTGCTCGGTAAACGAACTTACCTTAGTAACAAAATCAACATTAAAACTTGCTATTTTAGCAAATTTTTGAGCCTCTAAAACTGCTTCTCTTTGTTTATTCATTCTCCTTTCAACATCCTTCTGATGAATTAGATTTCCAATAGCATTTGAAAAATTCAAAAGAATAGTTTGATGAACAGGCTCCCACTGAATTGTTATGGGCTTAATAAATAATGCGATTGCGGAGAACTTTTGCCCTATAAATATTGGAAGAGCATAGAAATCAGAGTTCTTTGTATTATTTATCTGCAAAAATTGGTTCTTATCAGTTTCATCTAGTTCACTACTATGAAACACTAAGCCCTTTTTAAGTTGAACATAGAATTTGCTCTTAGGATCATTAATCAACTCAATAACCTCACCTAATTTTTTTTTGTCAACTGATGCTTCAGACCAACTAGTATATAATTTAAAATTTCGATTTGCAGTTTCTTCAAATCCTCTTACAAATAAATAAACTGAATTTATTCCACCTTGATTTGCAACAGCCTCAAGGGAGAGCGAAATACTACTATCTAAATCCGATTGAGTTATTAGATTACTAATTTCCTCATTTGTAATATGTAAAATACGGTCAGTATAAAGTTGGATTCCTTCGCGTTTCTCCCTTTCAACTTTCTCAAAAAGCAAGACTTCATTTGCCTTCTCAAGCTCTTTAGTTCGTTCAATTACTTTTGACTCCAAAGCTTCATTCATGGAGTTTAAAAGCTTATTTGATTTAAAAAGCTCGTTTGAACTAATTTCCAATGTTCGCTCTATTTGATCATGATCTTTTTCAAAATCACGATAAGCTTGATTAATAGACTCAAAGAATGCAAGCATTGTATCTGAAGAAGCCATGTCTTCAGACATATGTTTATTAATTTGCCGTTGAAGTAAGCGATGGAAATTGCTCATAATCAGATTTCAGATAATGTGGTAATTGTCATGGTTTGATTATGCAATTCACATTGAGCACCCAAAGAAAACGGAGATATTTCTCCATATGAATAAAATCCGGTTATGCAGGTATTTTTACCTAATATATCTTTTGCTGCTTCTACTTCTTCTTCAACTAACTGCTTTAAAACCAATTTACGACCGACACATGAAATCAAAATAGCTAAGTCAGTTGTGTCATATTCATTAATTCCAATTGATTCCTCTGCTGCTTTAATTGCTCCATTAATTAACCTATCAATATTAGCTTTCATAAATTTCACAAAAGCTCCTTCAGGTAAATCTCCAGCAAATGTTATACTCTGATCTTCCTCATTAACAGATAGAATTGTTCTTACAACTGGCATTTGATCAGATTCAGTTCGAAGACTTAAAGGAAAAAGCAAACCTGACCCTGGCAATTCAGAGGCTTTCTCTCCTAAAAATGATTTATACAATTCTAAAGCTGGGGAGCCGTCAATTTCATATAACACATTGTTTTTACTCTTGGTAATTAATCGATCAATTCCAAAACTATCCCAACCACCAAAAGAGCCGTAACCAACTTTTATAGAATCACCATAAAATCCTACAGCAGATATACGGTGACTTCTAACTTTTCCATCTATATCAAAAACACCTGTTTCAATGAAATCGGCTCCATCTCCAGCTAATCCTCCAGTTATACTAATAGAATTTGGCAAAGTGGATCTAAATCCTCTGACCAATTCAGAACCGTTTACATTTAAACCATCAGACAATACAAATACGTGACGTAAACCTGCAAGAGGCAGAGAAGAAGCTAATTGCTGAGCTGATTGAAAGCTATCTGTTGCAGCCTCAACTTCTAAAAATGAAAACTTCAATTCAGTTTTCTCAAAAAATACAGCCGTAACTGCAATGCTTTGATCTCTTACCGAAACATCTAATATTTCTCCAGATGTAGAACAACCAATAAGCTTTGCTTTAGGATACTTACTTTTTATCTCTTGGATGTTATTATCATCCGTTAAAAGATTTCTAGAACCAAAAATCAATACTAACTGAGGAGCTAAATCTGGCCTAGTAAACTTTTTCTCCATAACCCATCCTTTGGATGAGGTCCAATACATTTGTTCAAGAATCATTTCGAAGTAGTTTTATACCATGCAACTAAGTTACATTTGAGTTTGATTTAAATACGCCTCTTAATAGAGTAGGTTTTAACAATCACAATATGAATCTTACTTCTTAGAAAATGGTATAGAAGACTGTAGTTGTTAACACCTAATGCCGGTTTGACATTTTGCCTATTCAATTTTAATACGATTATCTAGAAATTATTACATGAACTTTAGCTGAAAAAAGTAAATGAATCTCTATTTATTAGATTCGAATTTGAATAGTCAATAAATCTGTTGCAAAATACATCTGTATGTGTTCTAAAAACATAGCACATAGTTGATAGGAATCCAATTCTCATTTCAGAAAATAACACCTAAGGTTTCAATAAATAATTCTTTGTAATTGCTTTCTAATATTCAAATAAAAATGTAATGGTAGAATTAGCTTTGAATTTTGATACGAATTATTGATAAAAACTAGTTATCTAAAATAAGTATCTAGGTATCGGATTTCATAATTTTTGCATCAAGCTTAAAAAATGTTACATACATAAATAGAGTAGGAATTTTACATGTATTTAAAAAGGCATGTTCTTGCTACCTATATTTGCACATGCAGGAAACAATATTAATTCTAGACTTTGGCTCACAGTATACACAACTGATCGCGAGAAGAATACGCGAAATGCAAGTTTATTGTGAAATACATCCATACAACCAAATACCAAAGTTAACAACTTCTATAAAAGGAGTTATACTATCAGGGAGTCCATATTCTGTTTCGGACATTGACCACCCAGAAATAAATCTTTCTTTATTTGAAGGAAAAATTCCTGTACTAGGTGTTTGTTATGGAGCACAATACATAGCCTCTCTGAATAATGGACATGTTGCAAAATCAGAAAAAAGGGAATACGGGCGTTCTTTTCTTAAAATCTCAAAAGAAAGCAAACTATTCAATCTTGTCCCTGATTCTTCTCAAGTATGGATGTCGCATGGAGATACTATAACCTCTATCCCAGATGGATATTCCATTATTGCCCAAACAGAGGACATTCCTATTGCTGCATTTGAAAATACTGACAAGCAAATTTATGCTATACAGTTTCATCCAGAAGTGACTCATTCAACTGAAGGTCAAAAAATACTATCGAATTTTGTAATCTCGATTTGTAAGTGCCACGCATCATGGACTCCTGCTTCATTTATTGAAACATCAATAAATGATCTAAGAAATAAAATTGGTCATGATCGAGTAGTATTAGGCTTGAGTGGTGGGGTTGATTCTTCAGTTGCGGCTATTTTACTTAATGAAGCAATCGGAGATCAGCTTTTCTGCATTTTTGTTGATAATGGCTTACTTCGTAAAAATGAATTTGAACAAGTACTTCATGATTATAGAGAGATGGGGCTTAATATACATGGAGTTAGGGCTGCCAAACGATTCATTCATGAACTTAGTGGAGTAAGTGATCCCGAACAGAAGAGGAAAATAATTGGAAGAACATTTATTGATGTCTTTGATGAAGAGGCGCATAAGATTTCTGGGGTAAAATGGCTTGGACAAGGAACAATCTATCCGGATGTTATTGAATCAGTTTCCGTTAAAGGCCCATCGGCAACTATTAAATCACACCATAATGTGGGTGGACTTCCAGAACACATGAATCTTAAAGTAGTTGAACCTTTAAGATCACTTTTTAAAGATGAAGTACGAAAAGTCGGTAATGCACTAGGATTAAGTCCAACAATATTAAACCGCCACCCTTTTCCTGGTCCCGGTTTAGCAATTAGAATTTTAGGAGAGATTACACATGAAAATATTCACATGCTCCAAGAGGCTGATGCAATATTCATTGATAATTTAAAGACAAGCGGTGAATACCAAAATGTTTGGCAAGCGGGTGCGATTTTCCTTCCTGTGAAAAGTGTTGGTGTAATGGGAGATGAAAGAAGCTATGAACATGTAATCTGTTTGAGAGCTGTTACTTCTCATGATGGAATGACGGCAGATTTTTCGCATCTTCCACACACTTTACTAAGTAAAATATCAAACGAGATTATCAATAACGTGAGGGGAATTAACCGAGTTGTTTTTGATATAAGTTCCAAACCTCCTGCTACTATTGAGTGGGAATAAACCTTAACCCTTGAAAAAACATATTTTATATATTGTACTTGCCCTCTTAGCAACTGGTAATTTGTCTGCTCAACAACAGGATACTTCTAAAGTATATGAGTTGAATGGACAAAATTTTCAGTTTTACAAAGTTGAGAAGGGTAAAACACTTTATGGTATTTCTAAGCAATTTCAAGTTAGTCAGGATGACATCTTAAAAATGAATCCAGATGCTGTTTCTGGACTCAAGACTGGCATGCTTCTTAAAATTCCAATAATATCTAATGGTAACAATTCTGCAAAACCAAAATCATCTCTTTCCCATACAGTTCAAGTAAAGGAAACTGTATATGGTATAGCTAAAATGCACGGACTAACGGTTTCGGAACTAGAAAATATGAATCCTGAAATTAAGAAGGGTCTAAATGTAGGAATGGTGCTGACTCTTTATCCGGCTCCAATTCGTAAACCAATAGCTGCCGAAACAACAAAATCCGATTCTATAAAACCAATAATCAAAGAAAAAATAGCTGGTTGTCGCGAATTACCTGATAAAGAACGACGAAGAAACATTCAAGTAACTTATCTATTGCCTTTATTTTTACCTGCTACTGAAGAATTCAATCCCAAATCTA
>JBIKOC010000163.1:0-4888 GCA_044358335.1 Flavobacteriales bacterium
AGTTCTGCTTGAGAAGGTTCGCGAACAAAAAAACGTTCGTAGGTTTCGCCAACAAATTTTTCCGGATTTGCCCGCATGGTCGAATCACTAGGTAGTTGAACAGTGGGATCGTTCATGAAATTGGAGATGAGCACTTCTCTTCCAAGTTCTTTATCACCAATCGATTCGAGGCAATCGATTATTTCTACCAATTTGTTACCCGATAAGGCTTGTTGAAACAGATTGGTATATAATATTGACACGTATTGTTCTTGTGATTTTAGTTTGTTTTTGGCGCTAATTGAAGGATATAGCTTTACCTGATTCAATTCATATTGATCTGGTTCAATTTCTTTTTTGCAGGATAATAGTCCGAATGGCAAAATCGAAATCAGCAATAGAAATGAAAGCGAACTGGGTTTGAAATCAGAAATTGGCATATTCCGCGCTTTTTAGTAAACGTTTTTGCATGGCTTTGAAATCGCCGTTTTGACCAAACAAGAGCATTTCATCATAGATTTCGGCTGAAATTGGATTACGAGCAAGGATGGTTTGGTATGACCATATGATAATTCCTTGGCGGCATTCTTGACTTTGTGTGAGGATATTTACGAATTCATCTTTATTTTGAGCTGTAGCATTGAAGAGAACTCCCGGTTGATTGTCTTCGACCATGCTGTATGCGATCAGAAATTCAGCATTACTTGGAAAACGATAAAACAACTCGTTGAAACAGGCATTCACGAAATTGAAGGAGTTCATGTTAATGATGTCGTAAATGGCATTGTTAATCATGACAGCAAACTGTTGCTGAATGGTGATTTCGCCTAACATGTATCGTCGAGCAGAAAGCAGTAAATCTTTCATTCGAGAATAGCGCATCATAGCTTCTTCGTAGCCCGAAATATTTCCGCTTAAAGAATCCGAAATGGCGTTGCTCCGATAAATATCGGCTTGTTGAATCAGTTGAGCTTCGGACACACCATCCATAAAACGGATTTTACCTAAATCGTAGATACGTTTGTGATAGGCTAAAGTGTATGAAGTATCGCCATCTCGAAAGGTTGTGTCGGACATCAATTTATCAATCAAAGCTTCGCGAGCTTCCATATTCGAATTTCCCGATTGAATGGAGGCAGTATTAACTTCCATTTCGACATCAGTAGGTTCGCGACCAATTAAATCGATGAAAGCTCGGTTAACGAAATTCCGGACTTTAACAGCTGGAACTGCTGAAAAGGCTGGAGGATCATTATCGGTATACAAATCAGAACTAGCTTTCTTGCAAGAAGCAGTAAGAAGTGTGATTAGTAAAAAAGAAAAGATGATGAGTTTTGCTTGCACTTATTTCCAGATGTTTCGATGGAAGATTGGTACAAGTTAGTTGTGAATTACGCTTCCTCCAAATTCAATTTGAAATCAAAGTAAAAATATTGTGTAAGAAATGAGTGCTCCTATAAAATTATCTGAAAATTGTATAATCTCCCAAATGCCTATATTATTTAGGACTAAAGTAGATTATGATGAATTGAATCTAAAAAATAAATGCTTCTCTTAATTAATTTAAGAGAAGCATTTTGTTCTGAAATGACAAAAAAAGTCGGGATTTACTCGTGTTCAATTTTAAAATAAAAGCCAGAAGCCATGAATGCGGGCAAAATAGCAGCTAATTTATTATCCAAACGCGCAATTCCTTTCAAAGGGATGAAGGGCAAGTACGTTTCAATGATAGGAGCAAAAACGTATGCGTTCTTCACTTCGGTAATCTTCAATCCGTATTGTTTCAATTCTCTACGCATGCGACCAACAGTGAAAAAATTCACATGAGGAGTTTCGTAGTTTTGAGAATATGGTTCCTTTTTACCCAGTATCCGTTTAACCTTAAGAATGAAATTGTTCAACCCAATTTTACGCATGAAATACAGAGGTTGCATGGCAATTTCAAACGGACCGAAACCATTGGGAACTGTAATAAGCAACTTCATATTCTTATCGGAATGCTTCCCTAAATAATCTAGAATTTCAGGGTATGGGCCGATGTGTTCTAACACTTCAGTTAGAATAATGTACTCTTTCCCTGCTAGAGGGCTATCCTGAAGGTATTCAAACTTGAAATGAACATTCGGAAGTTTATTGGCCTCTATGGCAATATCCAATGTTGGTTGATGAATATCGATGCCCAGAATATCGGAATTTTCGATTGTACCTAGCGGAATGGTAACATTACCTGTTCCTGCACCTACATCAAGAACTTGAACTTTTGAACCGGATTTCCTGCCCTGATCAATTGTATCGTAAATCCACTCAAGTCGACTTAAGTGACACGGATATTCGGTGTACTGGGTGTACTGGATTGCTTCCTGTTTCATTAGATATTGATTCCTACTTTTTTGAGGTTACGTTTAATGGTATTCTTCAACGTTTCTTTTACGTCGGTTTTCACTTTTTTGATAAGACCCTCTTCGGGACGAGCTTTGAAAACTGTATCATGGAAACGAGCAGCATCTTCGCGTAAGTCGGTGTAGAAATAAGCATAAAACGATTTACGTGTTTCCCCTTCAGGAACTTTGATTTTACTATACCCATGATATGAAATTTCGTTTGTTTCGAAAATTACACATCGGTTCAAAATAGGTAATACTTTTTGTTCCAGATTAGTTACGTTTTTATTCCAAAATTCCACATGACCACCATAGCTTTCTTGCCAGTTTTTATTGAGGAAAATGAGGAAATTAATACGACGATGAATGTTTCGAGCGGTGTGAATATTGAAGTCGATATGCACATCGAGATAGGAGTCTTTTCCTCCTTGATGAACTCCCATACCAAGCGCATCTTCTACCGAATATAAATTATCAATTCCGGTAATGGAGCTGAGTGCTTTATATAATTCTGGTTTGTTTAATTCGGCACGAAGTTGAGAAAAGGCAGGATGGAAATTTTCAAAGCCAGAACCTTCAGATTTATGTTCATTTAGACCATGATAATTCCTCGACATTAAATCAAATCCGGGAAAATTCTCATAAAGAGTATTGGCAAATTCTGAATCTAGGAAATTGTCAATAACCAGATGTCGAAATGGTTTTCCGGCATCAAACTGATTGCGCAAAGCCTGTAAATTACTAGGCTCAAAAAATGCGGAAGGAATGATGGATGACATATTAGTTAGCGTTAGTTGGCAAATATAGGGTTTGAATGCAGATGTTTACTATGATTTCAAGGAGAATTATCCCCAAAAGAAAACTCCCGTTAACCTTTCGATTAACGGGAGTTACCTATATATTTTAATGTGCCTAGAAATGGAAATTGATACGTAATGCACCAGTACTTGTACCAGTTAAATTACGATCTGTATCCAAAGAGAAACGTCCGCTTTTATTGCTTTCAATTGTTTGAGAACCTACAGTAGGATCGGTACTTTGGAAATTTACTGATTCAATAGTTTGAGAACTTCCTGCAGTGCTAGCTATTGAAAACCCCCAACCAAATTCACCTGCAACTGAAATTTTAGGGAAGATAAAGTATTCAACTCCACCAAAACCGCGAAGGGTGAAAGCAAACGTACTACCATCGTTTTCTTCAGTTACACGAGCAGTATTTCCATATGTATCGTTTACAATGTTTTGAGGATATGGACCGCCCTCGTCATACCATTCAGTTGATAATGCTGTAACTGAAGTTGAATCATTCAACGCATTACCATAGGTGTATTGACGACTCGAATTTGTGTATGTAAGCATTAAATCAGCACCATAATAACCTTGTAAACGAGTAGAACCTCTTCTCCATTCCAATCCTCCACCTAAACCAACGTTTGTACTTTTTTCTTTGTATGTATCTTCCACCAAAGCAGGCAAGGCTGGAAAAGTTGGAGCTGCAGCACCGTATTGAGCGATATTATTGCTCCAGTTTTGGGAACCCATGCCAATTCGTAAAATACCTCGATAAGCCATTTTATCGGTAACGAAGTATTTTCCAATTATGGTTTGAGTTGCATTCAAGAAGTTTTGAGTTGGAGCAGTATTACCTGCCGAACTAAACAAATTTCCTGCATAATTTAGAAAAGGAGTCGCATCAACTCCTACAGACCAATCACCAGCTTGAGGTAAATACGCCTCACCTTTTTTAGAAACTAACTGTGCATTTGCAGATCCAATTCCAAGAACTAGAGCTGCGTAGAGTAAGCTTTTTTTCATGTTAAATCGATTTTGGTTTAACACAAATTTTACCCGTTTAATGGTATGTTTACAAGGACTAACCCTTAGATTATAAACAAGAGAATGTGAGAAAACTACAATCAGATGATATTAATCTGACGCGAAAATCCTTGCTCCAAGGTGATGAATGTTTCAGTACGCTGAATTCCAACTATAGGTTGAATCTTTTCGTTTAATACTTCGCGTAAATGACTTGTATCACGACAAAGTACTTTTGCAAAAATGCTGTAAACACCCGTTGTATAATGCAGTTCCACGATTTCAGGAATATCCATCATTTGCTGACGGGCGTCGTTATATGCAGAACCTTTATCTAAGAATATTCCGATAAATGCACAAATATCATAACCAATAACGGAAGGATTAATGATTAACTGAGAACCTAAAACAACACCAAGCTCAATTAATTTCTTCATCCGAACGTGAATGGTTCCTGCTGATACATCCAGTTGCTTGGCAATTTCAGTATAAGGAACAACAGCATCGTTCATCAAAATGGTTAGAATCTTTCTATCCAGATTGTCTATATCAGCACCTTTACTCATCTTTCTTTAGTATAAGTTAAAATTGGCAATGCTTCTTTGTAAAAGCAGGCAAATATATATAAATATTGAATTATGTTTAACAAAATGGTTGCTTTCTTAACTTTTTGATAATTCACCAGCGCCTTTCTTCGCAGCAACTAGTGCATC
>JBIKOC010000164.1:0-4880 GCA_044358335.1 Flavobacteriales bacterium
CGCTTACATCGCTTTTGTTGTTCACGGTAAATGCAACGGTATGGTTAGCCGTAAAAAATACAATCGCTCCCATCTAACTGCCGATACGTTATTGCCAATGGCCATCGAGATTCGCGATTATTTTCGAAAGTTAACTTTCACAGATGCTCACCAGCTTCCTTTGGTTTCGTTTAAAGTAGGTATGCGACCAGGCCAAGGCTAATTGAATTCGGGCTGCTAGTATATTGCTAGTAGCCCGTTTTACTTTTTGAGGGATTGTACTCTTTGTGGATTATGAGAAGTCATTAAACCTGCACATTGGTTGCATGACATTGTATATTCTTGATTAAAATGATTTGGCAATATGGATTGGCGCAATTGAATTGGTAATAAGGGAACAGCTTAGTTTAGAATTGATTTTGCTCTCGTTTCAGAATAGTGTTGATTTATTTTTTTAATTACTATTTTCGTTTCACCTACCAGATTCAATCTTCCTGGCTAAAGAGTAGTTGAGCTTTCATTTATCATTACGTATAACCAATCAATTCTATGAACGATATTATTTGTCCTAATTGCAAGAAAGCCTTTAAAGTTGATGAAGCTGGATTTGCCGATATTCTCAAGCAAGTGCGTGATCACCAATTTGAAGAAGAGATAGCTAAGCGTCTTCTAATTGCTGAACGAGAGAAAGAAAATGCAGTCCAGCTTGCTGAAGCAAATCTTAGAAGCTCTCTGCAGGCTTCGCTTTTGAAAAAGGACAGTGAGATTATTGCTTTGAAAGCAAAGAGTGAACAGGAACTTTCGGATAAACTCAATGTAAAGGAGTCTGAATTAGCGGAGTTGAAGTCGAAGATTCAAAATGCTGATTTGGATAAGAAACTCAGCATTTCTGAAGTGACTAAGAAGCTCGAAAAAGAGCGCGATGATTTGGCGAATTCCATTAAAACTATCGAATTGGAAAAAGTCAATAGTGAAAATATGTTGAAGCAGCATTTCTCCTCTGAGTTGCAAAATAAGGATGCTATAATTAAGTACAAGGATGATGAGATTGCACGTGTAAAGGATATGAAGTTGAAACTTTCTACAAAAATGTTGGGCGAAACCCTTGAGCAACATTGCGAGACGGAATTCAACAAGCTTCGAGCAACTGCATTTCCAACCGCCTATTTTGAAAAGGATAATAACTCTAGTTCGGGTAGTAAAGGAGATTTTATATACAAGGAGCATGATGCCGCTGGAAATGAAATCATTTCTATCATGTTTGAGATGAAGAATGAATCCGACTTAACGGCATCTAAAAAGCGGAATGAGGATTTTTTAAAAGAGCTTGATAAAGACCGTATGGAAAAGAAATGTGAGTATGCGGTACTTGTTTCATTATTGGAGGCTGAAAGTGAATTATACAATACAGGAATAGTGGATGTTTCACACAAATTCACTAAAATGTATGTTGTTCGCCCACAGTTTTTCATTCCCATTATTACCCTTCTTCGCAATGCTGCAATGAATTCACTTCAGTACAAAGCAGAATTGGCTTTGGTGAAAAGTCAAAACATTGACATTACCAATTTTGAAGAGAAAATGAACAAATTCAAAGAAGGATTTGCTCGGAATTATGATTTAGCAAGCCGTAAATTCAAGGATGCTATTGATGGAATTGATAAAACTATCCGCGAACTTCAGAAAACTAAAGAGGCTTTGCTGTCATCTGAGAACAATCTTCGCCTTGCAAATGAGAAAACGGAGGAATTAACCATTAAAAAATTAACTCATGGCAATCCTACGATGAAAGCCAAGTTTGATGGACTTTAATTAGAATAATATGCAATCAACTAGCTTAAATTTCGATGATTTTGAATTGTCCTTTTTAACTCAACCTTCTAATGAAGAGGCAGAAGAATATGAAGAGGAAATAGATACCGATGAAGCCAAAGAAAAAATGGAATCCTTGATTCCAGATACAGCATTTTATTTAGGGGTGGTTGAAGCAGATATTGACAATTGGACTACTTGGAGTTTGAAAGACGAGTATTATATTTTCCCATTAAACGAAGAAGGATATGATTGGGCATTATTTCGAATTAGTTGGGATGATAATTGGGGTAGGTGGGATTGGAGTTTTGATTGTCGTTTAAAAAATGGATCAATAAATTATAAAGAGGCAGCTCGGATTATGCTTTCGGCTCTATGGGAGAAATGGGGTTTGGATATTCATGATTCAGAAAACGAAAACTACTACCAATTTCTCAAATGTGTTTAGTGGAAAACTTACAAATCATACTACTTAATTCAAACAAGTAAATAATTTCTAATTAAAACTTGACTTGAATTATTATTTATTTACATTTGCAGCATCATCAAGAACCCTTAAGTGGGTGCCAACCGAGAGAACTCAACTCCACGGTGGTAAAACGATGAGGACTTACAGTCAAAATAAAATGTAACTCCCTTCTATTTTCTTGGTGTTTTAATAATTAATGTTTAACACCATGTGTAATTCAATCATTCAAGAATTTCGACATTTCATCAAGCAGGCATTTCAAAGCAAACGCTTGTTAACATGGATGAATGGCCCTTAACTATTCTCTCTAGAGTCATTGCTATTCAATTCAATAGCATAGTATTATTTCTTCAAATGATAGAGTTAGTTTAATTTCTATTAGTTGAAATGGAATCGAATTGCCAATATTTCAAAAAATAATTATTAAAAACCTTTTGCGATGAGCATCACTAAAATTGATTTAACCGATAGAGACTGGAAAGAATTTAGCATACAAGGTATGGAAGGGAAGATTGTAAAACATCATGGAAAGTTCTTGGTTGATGTTCCAGTTTATGAATTATCAGGAGTATCTGTCACATATCCCTATGAATGTCCATTCGAACTCAATGATTCATTAATTAATCGACTTGTGATTGGTGACATAGGTAGGAGCGGATTTATTATTCGTATTTTATGTATTTACGAATTTGCCAAAGAAGTAAGTTGATTTAATTTCTTAATTGAAATCTTAAAATTTATGAATAATCTCTCGTATTGATAAATTTTACCGATGACTGAATTCAAAATAATGAAACAAAAACTGCTCATATCAATCGTTACATACGTAAAGAATTGTTTATTCTTATTGACGTGGGTGATTATTTTTATGTAGCAGTTATTTTGTTAATTATTTAAAAAAAATCTAATTAAACAAAAATAATAGCATGGAAGAATTCTCAGATGAAACACCTACAAGTACAATTATCCGTTATTGGAAAATTGAATTTTATAACAGGCCATTAAATAAAATATTATTTGATTTGGCAATTAAGTATACAAAGGAATATTTTAATCTACAGCCTACATATGCTCAGCATTCAGCTGTTTATTTAAACAGGAAATTTCATTATTCAATTGACCGTTTATTGAGTCTTTATGATATGAACAAGGAGCAAGTGAAAGAATGCAAAGACTATATTTTGAAACTAGCTGACGCATTAAAATTAATTGAGAAAGCAAAACATAATCATTATTTAAGAAACTATAGTTTAAAAGAGGAGATTTAGAATAGAGTTAATTCCCATGACGTGATAAGTTATGGGAATTTATTTAAATCCAAAATCACATTAAAATTTAAGAACTTAATTTTTCATCCACAATTCTAAATATACCAATGAGTTTTTCATTATTCAGTTTTCCTTTGAAACTGGATTCTAAGTAATTCATTATCCATTTTTCAGGAATAAATTTTGAATTAGTCGATTTAATGTTGTGGTTATCATTCGGAATGAATAATGTAAATCTTTCTTGGCTATCAGATAAGTGACTTTTAACTGCCCAAACTGTTGCATTTTCAGGGAAAACAAGCATAGCATATGGATAAAGTTCTCTAATGCATCCTTCGTTATCAGTATAGATAATAGAGAAGCACTCAGAAATAGATAATTCAATAATCTTTATGTAATCCGTGTTTTTCTGTTCCATCTTATAATTTATAGTATTTCGAAATTACGAAATTTGCTTGATTTTAGTTAACTCTTTTATTAGTTATATAGTGATTCATCTAAGCTTATTCTTTTAAAAATAGCTTAAAACAAATTTATTTCGGTTATCAAGTATTAATCTAAATGTAAAGACGTTAAATTTAATTATTTGACGTAATGTTAAATTTAGAAACGGATTAGTGTTCTGGTTATGTCTAGACGGCGAGGGTGTGTTTCCGAGCGTTGACCTCTCCCTAAATCCCTCTCTCCCGAATTACACCCTCACTCCAATAACACATATATCATCTACCTGCTCTTCATTACCACGGTATTGGTCATGAAAGTCGAGCAGGGCAGTCCGTTGTTTTTCCATGGGTAAATGTGCAAGACTCAAGAGTAACTCTCTGAATTTAGCCTTGGTCAATTTTTTATTTTTTTCTCCCCCAAACTGATCTGCATACCCATCGGTAAATAGGTATATGGTATCACCTTCGTTAAGTTGTATTTGGTGGGTTGTAAAAGGTTTGGTTTCATACCCTTTGCCAATGGATTGTTTATCTGCTTTTATATCTTCAAAAACATATTCATTTATGCCTAAATCTTTTTTGATTATCCAAAGTGGATTGTTAGCGCCCGACCACAACAAAGTTCTGTTCTTTAAATCCAAAGCAGCCAAGGAAGCATCCATACCATCCTGCACTTCTTCATCGCTTTTAGCAAAGTTTTCTATTATCAACTCACGCGTTTTATCGAATATTTCACTAGGCAATCGCTTCCCATATTCATTTAAAGCACGGTTGAGTGCGTTATTGCAAACCACACTAACCAATGCGCCTGAGACACCATGTCCTGTGCAATCGCATGCTGCTATGTAAACTGTTTGGTCTATGTTCTCCATCCAGTAAAAATCTCCAGCCACTATATCTTTGGGTATG
>JBIKOC010000002.1:0-16193 GCA_044358335.1 Flavobacteriales bacterium
CCTTATTCGATTACCAATATGATTCTTTGGCCTCGAATGCTCGATTTACTTGGCTAGAACAGGGTGCTTCGTTTACCTATTGTTACAAGGAAAAATTCTACCGCAATGGAAAACTAAAAATTTCTTTGGGTGGTCAATCGCCTGTTTTTAGGTTGATGCTCACGCGTGGTTCAGATTTGAGTACAGCTGGGAAAAGCGATTATCTACGTGCCGATTTCCGCATGGACTACACCTATCAATGGCGACGAATTGGTAAAACGATGATGCTACTTTCGGCGGGGATGATTGATGGAAATGTGCCATATGCCCGACTTTACAACGGGAAAGGCAATCTATCGGGAAATGCTGATTTGAGAGCCGTTTCGACCAATAGTTTCGAAACCATGCACATGAATGAAATCTTAACCGATCGCTTTGTCAGTTTGTTTTTCCAACATCATTTGGGTTCGTTTTTTCATGTGGGAACGTATAAACCCTTGTTCATTCTCGTTCATAATATGATGGTTGGAACATTGGGTAATACAAACCGTTCGGCTCAAAAAATCATCAGCTATACCGTTCCCGAAAAAGGATACTTCGAAAGCGGTTTGCTCATCAATAATTTGGTAACCTTTAATACCGGAGGATACGGCTTAGGCGCTTATTACCGATACGGAACCTATTCTGATCCCAATTGGAAAAAGAATATTTCGCTCAAATTGAGTTTGTCGGTATTATTTTGATTAGTCTTTTCGAAGCTGATTTTCCTCCATGCGAACTCGATTCAGCGAATCTTCTACGTGACGAGTTGCATCAAACACACTGGCAATAACTTCAATGATAACTCCTTTTTTGTCAATCACGAAGGTGATGCGACCATGCACAAATCCGAGTGTTTTCGAGATGCTGTAAAGGGAACGTAAATCGCCTTCATCACTCAATAAAGGAAAAGGCAATTCGTATTTAGCGGCAAAATGAGCATGCGAAATCACCCCATCGGCACTTACACCAATCACTTCGGTATCGAGCGATTGAAACAACTCGTATTGATCACGAAAGCAACATGCTTCAAGCGTACAAACAGGAGAGAAGTCCTTCGGATAGAAGAATAGGACTACATTTTTCTTTCCTTTGTAATCGCTTAAACGAATGGCACGTTCGTTTTGATCGGCCATTTCAAAATCGGGAGCTTGTTCGCCTGCTTTGAGCATGGGGAGTGTTTGCACAAATAAACAGTAAAAAAGAGCATAGCTGCTACCACATACGATGAAGTTTTTTCACCCGTTTGTTAATAGTATGATGAAATACACGCCAATCGGGATTTTGCTCCTGTTTTTACTCTGCTTTTCTCCTTCGCTTTGGGCACAAATTCCCGAAGCCGAACCGCGTCAACTCGATTTTGGCACCATCGACGAAGCCAGTTATTTGTCTTCGTATCTCGTTATTCGTAACACCGGAAACAAAGCTCTGGTATTGCTTCGCGCTGATGCCCCGAAAGAATTTACCATCTCGGCTGGACGAAAAATCATCCCCGCTGGCGATACCATTCATCTTCGATTTAACATTCGTCCAACAAAAGCCGGACGATTTTCTGAACGCATCAACCTCTATCACAATGGTAGTCAGCAGGCATATCCAATCACGGTAAAAGGTGAGCTGCGAAATCTGCTATCGAAAGATTTAGCAGCTTGTGTGAATTTCGATCCAAAAACAAACGGACAAGCAGGCGGAGCAGTCATTCCACTGCTAACGAAACACACTATACTATTCAAAGATGCTCAAACAGGAAAGCTGATTCCTGAGGCGAGTATTTTATACGTGTCTAAACTCACCCGAGAAAAATCCGAACGTCATACAAGTACTGGCGAATTGGTTAGTAACGTGCCCATTGGACCTTATGCTTTGGTTGTAACAGCTCCCGGTTACCAAACACTTATGGCCGAAAAATACATTGCATATAGTGGCGGTGCCGAGACGTATTTACTTGCTCCGCAGCCGGAGAAAAAGAAAGAAGAAGAACCAGTCGAGGTCTTAGTTGAACCAATTGTTTCAGTTCCGGTGCCATCCGAATTAGATGAACGCTTGTTCAAACCCAACAATGTGGTGTTTTTGATTGATGTTTCGGGTTCGATGAAAGAGCCCGATAAACTTCCCTTACTCAAACGGTCCATTTTTACCCTCTTGGACCCCATTCGCCCGATTGATAAAATTACTATTGTTACTTACGGGACCGAAGCCCGAATTGCTGTTCCAACGTTAACGGGCAATGACAAAGAACGGGTGAAGAATGTGATAGATACATTGCATGCTGGTGGCGTAACTGCAGGAAGCAAAGGTTTGCAATTGGCTTACGACTTAGCAAAAGAGCATTTTATTACTGGCGGAAATAATCAAATTATTCTGGCTACCGATGGAGCTTTTCGGGTAAGTGGGAAAGACCGAAAAATGATTCGCAGCTCGGCCGAAAGTACCACTCAAAAACTCATTCTAACCAGCATTGGCTTTGGCGAAAAAGAAGATGCCTTGGGGATGTTAGGAGAATTATCGAAACTAGGTGGCGGACGATTAATAGTGGTTCACAATGCACACGAAGCCGATCGGGCTTTGCTCGATGAAATAAAACAACGATCTAAAAAATAACCATGCTTTTCTCTCGGAATCTACTGTTTACTTGCCTGTCCATCACCATATTATTCAGCTCCTGTGCTAAGAAAAAACAACGCGATGTTCGCAAATTGAATTGGTATGAAGTAACGACCGACGCCCGAGGAAAAGACGTTCGTATACTAATGCCAGCAAGTGAAATTTCCAACTGGACGACTATTTTTTCTGCAGCAGAAACTCGCTTAAAACCACAATCAGTAAAAGTCAAATTCATCGCCTGCGAAACCGCTAACATCAACGATTCGCTAAAAATCTCACTGGCATCCTTGGTTATGATTGGAGGCGCCGAACTCGACCAAGCACTTAAAAATGGCTACTTACACGGCCCATTCGACCGATTACTACCTATCTCCAAAAAGATTAACACCGATTCCGATGTGTTCCGAAATTCAAATGGGGTTTCTACCCAAGGTTTTGCCGTACCCATTCGTATCGGAGCAAACGAAAAATTCTTTGCCATTCCCCAACATGCCGAATCCCAAGCAGCCGCACTTTTAATCCTCGAAACCATGCTAGAGCTTCAAATCGAAGCCGATAGCTCCTTGAAACCTTTGAATTAAATATTAACTACTTCGTTTACTAGATGTTAGAATTATAATTACCTAAAATGAGTTTTATTAAAAATAATTCTGTTTGAATAACCAAGTAACATCATCGCTAATGTCTTGATTGAATGGCATCTTCAATAATCTCGGTTTTCAAGATTCCGAAATACGTTTTAAATAATGTAGTGTTTTAGTAATTTTTATCATAATAAAATTCAATCGTCTTAAGTAATATATTTTATACAAGAATAAAATAGAAATACTTGTCGTATTATATTGATTAAGTATGAATTAAGATTTCATCCCGTCTAAATTATTCTTGAATACTTGTGATTGCAAATGAATTATATAATTGTATTTTTATGCACGCATTACAAGATAAAAACTTAAAATTTGATTAAAATATGACCGAGGATTACAATGAAAAATTGAGTTCAAAAGGCAAATTCGGTTTCGACTTATTCACTAATTTTTTATCAAAATATTCTGCAGGAATTTTTGTTTCAATCGGATTGCTATTTTCTATTATTCAGCTTCTAAATAATAGAAGTTTATGGTTAGATGAAGCAATGCTAGCAATTAGCATTATTGATAGAAATTCATTAGGTCTTCTTCAACCATTAGATTATTTCCAAGTTGCTCCTGTTTTATTCTTACAACTTGTAAAAATAACGGGGTTAATTTTTAATTACAGTGAGATAGGTCTTAGAATAGTCCCATTTATTTTCTTTAACATCTCCGTTTACTTAATTTACAAGATAACAAAATTAAAATTTAATAATTCTTTTTATTCTCTAGTTGCTGTCTCCCTTTTTGTTTTCAATCCTTTCATGCTGTATTACTCGGCTGAAATTAAACAGTATATGGCAGATGTATTTTCAATTTTATTAATGTATTATATTTATATAAATGAAAAAAGGATGTTCATTAAATTAAGTATTACAGGCTCAATTCTACTTTTTCTTAGTAGTATACAGCCTTTAATTCTTTCAAGCTTAGGATTAATATTACTTATAGAATCTGTTATTTATAAGAAATACACAATCAACAAGATCATACCTGTTTTTCTAGCTTGGTTTGTTTCATTTGTAATCTACTATTTCGCAATCGTTCATAATAATCCACACAAAGACGAGATGTTGTTTTTTTGGACTACCGTTGGTGGTGGATTTCCGGAAAAAAATATTCTAAGTCTTGGATATTACCTCTTTTTCTTCAACAAGTTGTTTTTACACTTTAGTATTTATGGTATTCTAGGTGTAGCATTAGTATTCTTGTCTTTATGGGGAATAATTTCACTTTGCTTAAAGAAACAATTTGAATTCTTGATCTTAATAATACTGCCAATAACATTACATATTTTACTTTCAAGTTTTAATATATATCCGTTTAATGGCAGATTAATTCTCTACTTAGTACCATTATTGATTCTATCCATTTTATTCGGATTACAATCAATTCTATCTAAAATAAAAAGAGAATATGTATTAGTTTTATTCCCTATTATTCTCTTATACAACCTAATTTCTTATTTCCCGGTTGAGAGTTTCTTCATTAATAAGAATAAAAGAGACGACCTAAACAAAAATATAATTGAGATTAGCAAAAAGAAAAGTTCTGATGACTGGGTTTATGTGGCACCTGGCGCAGGTATACCAGTTATTTTTTATGAAAAAAGAGATCACCTATTTTCTGATCTTGAGATCATTTTTGCTAAATGGAATTCGGATGAAATGCCGGCCATGAAAGAAATTCCAATGAATAGTTTTAATATTTGGTGTTTAAAATCTGGCCTATTCCCAAATAGTGATGAAAATAATATCGACGTTCTTGTTCAGACAAACAATCTCAGAATAATCAATAAAACAAGCTATTCTGATCAACTATTTAAAATACAAGTTAAACGAGAAAAATAAAAAAGTCCAAGAAGCATTTATTTGAAATGCTTCTTGGACTAACTTGAATTTTATTCCCGAAAATATTAAACTGGATATATCACTTCACGCGTTCCATGTATTCACCTGTACGAGTATCAACTTTGATTTTCTCGCCAATGTTGATGAATAATGGAATGTTTAGGGTTGCTCCTGTTTCAAGCGTCGCTGGCTTCAACGTTTTAGTAGCTGTATCACCTTTAACGCCTGGTTCGGTGTAGGTAACTTCTAATTCTACCGAACGTGGTGCTTCGGCATAAATAACCATATCGCCTTCGAATGCTACGTTAACTTCCATGTTTTCTTTCATGAATTTAGCTCCGTCGCCAAACAATACTTCTTCGATATATACTTGCTCGTATGTGTCATTCTCCATGCACACATACTGGTTTCCTTCTTTGTACAAATACTGAAGTGGACGCATCTCCACGCGAACAACCTCGATTTCCTCTCCAGAACGGAAACGGTTTTCTGCTAGTTTCCCGTTTTTGATGTTACGCATCTTCGCTTGATAAAATGCACGAAGGTTTCCCGGTGTACGGTGTTGCCATTCGATAATCACGCAAAGTTCTCCGTTATAACGGATAAAGGTTCCAACCGATACGTCTTGTGTAGTAGCCATAGTAAGATTTTAACGGGCGCAAAGGTATAAAAATCCCTTTCTCGTTCTGTCGCCTATTCTGCAAGGATAAAAAATCAGTGTTACAACGAATGCTCCAATACGCAGTCGCTGAATACTCGCAACATTTCCGGATGCTTTTCTAAAACATTTCCCACCACAATCAAATCAGCTCCCGCTTCTAAAGCATCCTTAAACTTTTGCTCTGTGGTAATTCCTCCTCCTACAATCAAGGGAATACTCAATTGCGACTTCACCGCACGTATCATCTCCACCGGAACAGGCAACTCCGCTCCACTACCCGCTTCCAAATAAATTAATTGCATGCCTAATAATTGTCCGGCTAGGGCTGTTGCAACTGCTATCTCATTTTTCTCGCGTGGCAAAGGCATAGTATGACTCATATACGCCACCGATGTAAGCTTACCACTTTCGACCAATAAATATCCGGTTGGGATAATTTCCAAACCGCTACGAATCAATGCTGGTGCGGCTACTACATGTTTACCAATGAGCAACTCTGGATTTCGTCCCGAAAGGAGCGACAATAACAACAAGGCATCTGCATCAGGCGAAATATGCAATTCATTCCCAGGAAACAATACCACCGGTTTTGTTTGAGCTTCTTTCAAATATGAAACTGTGCGCGTAAAAGACTCCGGTCTACTCGTACTTCCTCCTACAAAAAAGAAATCAATTGCACACTGGGAAGCAATCTCCAATAATTGATACAAATCGCTCTGTTTCAGCTTTCCCGGATCAATCAAAACTGCCAACATGGGCCTTCCTGCTTGACGAGCTTCCCGAATGGTACTTAGTTGTGTGGAAAAATCAGCCATCGGTCAAAGATACAATTCCGATTTAGCTTCTATATGCAGTTTAGTCGTTCCAACTTTTTTTTCAGGTAGAAAGAAATTCCTGTAACCCGATGCCTACGAACCAGAATAGGGTTGGGACTTACATAATCGCATCTCCCAAATAAAAATTCAGCATACCAAAAGAATTCAGCAATAACAGGCTCTTCCGAGATTTCTCGCTTTAACATCTTTTGCATTCTAACTAAAACCTTACACCTGTCAGCATTAGCTGTATTGCAGGATTAGCAAGCTTTTGCGACGAATTTACTTTGTAATGGCAACTAGTGTGAAGTATTCACTCGAAAAAACCAAACAAACGATGATCGAAAATCTACTTGGATAAAAGCGCGCTACTTATGAGACATGTGCTGAAAATAGTTTTTACGTATTTACTGCTTGTATGCGGCTCCAATGCTGCATGGTCTCAGCTTGTTACTACGGGTAGTGGCACAGTATCAGCCAATGCACTGGTTAATAATATTATAGGCTCGGGTGTTACTTTTAGCAATGCTTCCTACACTGGAAAACCAGTTGCAGTTGGAACGTTCAATGGTAATGCTTCTAACATTGGTTTACCAAGTGGTGTAATCATCACTTCCGGACATATAAATGTAGCTCCCGGTCCAAACAATAACGGTGGTGCTACCTTTAGTAATAATGGTCCAAATATCCCCGAACTCGAAACCCTTGCTCAATCAACTACATATGATGGTGCGATTCTCGAATTCGACTTTGTTCCTCAAAGTAACTTCGTTAGTTTCCGATATGTATTTGCATCCGAAGAATACAATGAATACGTGTGTTCCGAATTTAATGATGCATTTGCATTTTTTATCACCGGTCCGGGTATTACAGGCTCTGAAAATTTAGCTGTTGTTCCTTCTACTACAACTCCCGTTACGATTAATACAATCAATAACGGCTCGGTTGGTTCGCTTGGAAGTATCGCCAATTCTCCTTGCGTATTGGGCAACTCCGCTTACTTTGTTGGGAACAGTTTAAATACGGTTCAATACGACGGTTTTACTGTGGTACTAACCGCTCAACGAACCGTGATTCCTTGTCAGACGTATCACATTAAATTAATGATTGCCGATGGAGCAGATGATATCTTCGACTCCGCAGTTTTCCTCGAAGAAAATTCCTTCAGCTCTGCTACTTATACCCTTTCGGTTTCAACATTCTTTAGCGATTCAACCGTTTATGAAGGTTGTACAGATGCAACAGTAACATTTAGTCGCCCAGATGCAGACCCAACTCCTTTAACCATAACTTACGGTGTAGGCGGGACAGCTACTCCAGGTGTAGATTACGTGGCACTACCAGGTTCAATCACCATCCCAGCTGGACAAACAACCGTATCGTTCCAAGTGAACGGTATCGCAGATGGATTAACCGAAGGAAGTGAAACCATCATCATTAATGCAAACACACCCTGTGGCATCATTCCCGAAGTTATTTTCTTGAATGAAAAGCCTCCTGTAACCGTTTTTGCTCCCGATGTTTCTATTTGCAACGGTCAAGGTCCTGTAACCGTTACTGCAACGGCAAGTGGTGGAGTTTCGCCTTATTCGTATAGTTGGAATACAGGAGCTAATTCTTCTTCCATAAACGTCAATCCTGCATCTACAAGCGTTTATACAGTAACTGCAACCGATTTTTGTGGAAGCAGCGGACAGGCTCAACCAGTTGTTGATATTGCTACAATACCAACGGCTTCTATCAGCGCTCCGCCATTTGTTTGCAGTGGTGTTCAAGTACCTGTAGCTTATACAGGAACTGCATCTCCTTCGGCAACTTATATTTGGGATTTCGATAGTCCTTCTTCGGTTTCGAGTGGATCGAGTCAAGGTCCATATCAGATCTCTTGGGATTCCTCAGGCATTAAGACCATTAGCCTACAAGTTATTGCCAATGGTTGTAGCAGCAATGTGGTTACCACGCAAGTGCTCGTAAACCCTACTCCAACAGCCGATTTCGTAGTGGAGCCAATCATTTGCTCCGGTCAAACAACTACCATTACCTACACAGGTACTGGAACAGATGGTGGTGGCTACGGCTGGGGATTCCCGGGTGGTGTTATTATTACTGGCGGAAGACGAGGACCTTTCGAGATTCGGTGGGATTCGGTGGGTGTTTATGGCGTTACTCTAACAGTAACTGAAAACGGTTGTACCTCGCCAGGTAATGAAATTTTCATCAATGTTCAGCCAACTCCAACATCAGATTTTACGGTTGAATCGCCTGTTTGTGTGGGACAACCATCTACCATAACTTATGGTGGAGCTGCTTCTTCAACAGCCACGTATAATTGGAATTTTGCTGGCGGAATGATTCAAAGCGGCACCGGTGCTGGACCATACGAAATTGTTTGGACTACCTCCGGAACCAAAGATGTTTTCCTTTCTATCACCGATGCCGGTTGTACAAGTGCAATCACTACGCATCAAGTGATTGTAAACAGCATTCCTACTGGAAACTTTAATGTGGCATCTCCAATCTGTGCCGGACAACCTACCACAGTCACCTATTCGGGAAGTGCTAACAATAGCGCAATCTATAACTGGGCTTTTGGAACGGCTACTGTCATTGCCGGCAGCGGACAAGGTCCATATACAGTCACGTGGGATAATCCTGGTTCTTACACGGTTTCACTTAGCGTAACACGAAATGGTTGTACGTCGAATCCTTACAGTCAACCAGTTACTGTTTATGCCATTCCTACTGCACCATTTACTGTTGAATCGCCTGTTTGCGTAGGTGAAGGTTCTACCATCGCTTATACCGGATCGCTTGGAAATGGAACTGCATTTACATGGGATTTCAGTAGTGGGCAGATTTTGAGTGGTTCGGGTTCTGGACCTTACGAAGTGTATTGGAATGTACCGGGAAGTAAGCCCATTAGTTTGAGTGTAGTTTCTCCCGAAGGATGTCCTTCACCTCCAACAGTTATTCCGGTGGTAGTAAATCCTACTCCTACTTCAGTATTTACGGCCGAAACACCCATCTGTCTGAACGAAACCTCCACAATTGTTTATACAGGAACTGGAAATCCGGGTGCTCAATACACTTGGAATTTCAATGGTGGAACAATTATGTCGGGCGGTGGACAAGGTCCTTTCGAGATTCAATGGGGCACGCCCGGTATCAAAACCATCACGGTAGCCGTTCAAGAAAATGGCTGCGTTTCTCCTCCAACAACTCAGCAGGTAAACGTAAAACCTCTTCCGACAGGTTATTTTACAGCAGCTTCTCCGGTTTGTGCATTTGGAACAACAAGCATCGTTTATTCAGGAAATGCAGCACCGAATGCCTTCTTCAACTGGGATTTCGATAATGGAATTCTCGTTTCTGGATCTGGTCCAGGACCAATTCAGGTTTACTGGGAAACTCCGGGACCGAAAACCATTCGACTTACCGTTCAGGAAAACGGATGTACGTCGTATGAGGAAACAAACATCGTAACCGTAAATCCAATTCCAACCAATAGCTTCTCCGCTACTTCTCCGGTATGTATTGGCGAACCATCGGTTATCGTTTATACAGGAAACGCCTTATCAAACGCCAATTTCACCTGGAATTTTGGGGATGGTACGATTCAATCGGGTGCTGGAAACGGTCCGTTTGAAGTTACTTGGACCACCGCCGGATTACATGATATAACACTCAATTTAAGTCAGTTTGGTTGTCCTGCCCCTCCTGTTACCAATCAAGTTCAAGTAAATCCACTTCCTACTTCTCCATTTATTGTAGATGATATGGTTTGTGTGGGCGCTCCATCAACTATCACTTACACAGGTAATGCTGCCGTTACTGGCAATTACAATTGGAATTTTGATGGTGGAATTATCTTATCCGGCTCTGGACAAGGTCCTTTCGAAGTGTATTGGAACACACCGGGTGATAAAAATATCAGCCTTCAAGTAATCGATAATGGCTGTCCTTCACCATCTACTCCAGCACTCATTCAAGTTATTCCTTATCCAACTTCCGATTTCGTAACCACTCCGCTTACTTGTCAAGATTATGCTACAGTTATAACCTTTACAGGTACTGCACTTGCTGAAGCAAATTTCGATTGGAACTTCAATGGTGGAACGGTGTTGAGCGGAACAGGCGCTGGTCCGTATCAGATTAGCTGGCCAACAACGGGTGATAAAACCATCACTTTAACTGTAAACCAATATGGTTGTGAATCTGATCCAAGCGAAACGGTGCTTAACGTGGCTCCAACTCCTGAAGCTAATGCTGGTAATGATTTAATTCTTTGTCCGGGCGACACTTCCCAGTTGGGTGTTTTACCTGTTACAGGATATGCATACTCTTGGTCACCAGCTATTGGTTTAGATAATCCAACAAATGGAAATCCTTCTATTGTATTGGAGAATTTAACTAATGAAATGCAATCGAATCAATACATTCTTACTACCACACTCGGACAATGTGCCGATTATGATACGGTAGTTGTAGTCGTTCGTCCGTTACCTCAGATTTACTGGCAATCACTCGAAGGACAGTGTATTCAGAATAATAGTTTTGATTTCAACCTGGTTGGAAATTTCACTTCCTCGGCAAGTTTCACCTGGAATTTTGGACAATTTGCTAATCCTAGTACCTCATCCGAAGCTAATCCACAGGATGTGAGTTTCTTGACGTCTGGTGTTCACGTGATTACTGTTACCATGAACGATTGGACTTGCAATAGTCCGATATACACCGATTCGATTGAGATTTTTCAAATGCCGGTGGCGAATTTCGCAGGGGCGAATCTAGAAGGTTGTCCACCTTTACAAGCATCATTCACTAATATCTCCTCCGACTTAGGAAATCCAACCTACAATTGGGACATGGGCGATGGTTATGTGTTCCAGGGCTTTATTCCTGTTCATGCGTATGAGAATTCTGGAGCTTATACGGTTAACTTAACGGTTACTACCGAAAATGGCTGTTCGAGTGAGTATTCGGTTCAGTCAATGATTAACGTGTATCCGGTTCCAAATGCAGGTTTTAGAGTGAATCCTCAAGTGCTTTCAACCGAGCAACCATTGGCAAATATTTTCGACGAATCGACTGGTGCAATAAGTTGGATTTACACGACTGGCGATGGTTCGACCAGTTACGAACGCAACTTTACACATAATTACCCAATCGAAGGGGATTATACCCTCACCCAACGAGTTACCAACCAATGGGGATGTGAAGATGCGGCAGTATATCAGCTCAAGGTAGAGCCAATCATGACGTTCTATCTACCCAATGCGTTCACACCAGATGCAAATGGAACGAATGAGATTTTCAAATGCTATGGGCTGAATATCGAGGACTTCCGAATGGAAATTTACACACGTTGGGGCGAATTAGTCTTTGTTTCGAACGATATTGACTTAGGCTGGAACGGTAAAAAGTTCAACGAATCAGATCGCGAAGTTTCTCAAATGGACGTGTATGCAGTAGTTGTTTATGTGCGCGACAATAAAGAAATGCCAATGCGCCGAATTGATCACCGTGTTACATTGGTGAGGTAATCGTTACATCTTGCACAAAAACCAGATACGATTCCTGATCTGGGCGAATGACACGAAGTGTGACGTTCCAAACTGCATCGTTGAGGATTATTTGTCCGGTGAATAAGGAACTATCTCGAGTTGGAAGTGTACGTGTAATCAACTGAGAAGCAAATTCAAGTTGACGTTTGCCATAAGCTTTGTACATGGCTTCTTTGGCACCCCAAAATAGCTGAAGTAAATCTTGCTTATTCTCAGCATGATTAAGCATTTCTAGCTCATTGGGATGAAGGATTCGATTGGCAACAAGATGCAGTTGTGGACGAATTTCTTCCACATCAATTCCTTGATTGGTATTAGGGTGAAACGAAAAAGCTACATGACTTCGGGAATGACTAAAAGAAATATGCCCTTTTCTGTCTGAAGGCCAAGGCTTTCCAAATTCATCAATTTCCCATTCAAATTGATTTCCTAAAACCTGTTTAACAAGTCGATTTAGGTCTGATTTATCTTGTAATTTCTGTGTTGCAACAGGTATTTCTCCTGTCCTAAGAGGTAAGTTTTCATAGGCTACAATACCCTGCCCATCAGCATTCTCATAGTAAATCACACCATCTTGCTGAACAAATATCTCCATCCTATTTTTTTCTACCAAAATCAATCAAAGCTGTAAAATTAATGCTTACTTTTGAAGGACTGCCTAAACTGCCTATGAAACTACTATTACTTAATTCCGGCAAACGACTTTTTCTTCTTTTTACTGTGCTTTTAACTTCTGTTGGAGTTCAAGCCCAATATGCAGTTGATACAACCTTAACACCCGTTCAATACATCAATAACCTTGTAGGATTGGGTGTTTCTTTCGGAAATATTCAATTTCAAGGTGATGGACAAGCGATTGGATATTTTACAGGTGCTAGCGGGCAGTTAGGTTTCAACAGTGGGATTATCTTATCCACAGGTCAGGCAAGTGCATCTGATGATGTTTCATCCAGTTTCGCAGGTGGTTTTAATGCAAATGGTTTATTAAATATTCCCGAATTGGCAGGTTTTGTGCCGGGATGTTTCACTCCAGGAGCTACAAATGATGGATCAATTTTACAGTTTGATTTCGTTCCGCAATCTACTCCCGTTTCGTTCCGCTACATTTTTGCTTCTGAAGAATACGACGAATACGTTTGTTCCTCGTTCAACGATGCTTTCGCATTTCTAATTTCAGGTCCCGGAATAGTTGGTGAAGTAAATTTAGCGTTGGTGCCAGGAACGGGCGACCCTATTACCATCAATACTATAAACAATGGTTCTGTTGGAGGAAGTGGCGATCCGTTAAACGACCCCTGTATCCTTTCTAACTCCCAATATTTCAATTTCACTCCTCCAGGAAACATCGTTTATGACGGCTATACTGAAGTAATGACTGCCGTTCAAGATGTAATTCCTTGTCAAACATACACCTTGCGTCTTTTGCTTGCTGATGGTTGTGATAGTGGTTTCGACTCAGCGGTTTTCTTAGAAGCAAACAGCTTTGGTGCAGCTCCAATTGCTATTTCTCAAACAACCCTAAATGGCGATTCAACTACTTTCGAAGGTTGCGCTCCTGCTACTTTAGTTTTCTCCCGTCAAAATGCCGATCCTTTCGATTACGTTTTCCCATTTACACTAACAGGATCAGCAGTTAATGGTGTTGATTATACAGCTATTCCAGGTTCAATTACAATTCCAGCTGGTCAAACATCTGTTCAGCTATCTGTAAATGCAATTGCTGATGGAGTTACAGAAGGTGTTGAAACGGTAGAACTAAATTATCAAACACTTTGTGGTACTATCTCTACGATTGTTTACATCACCGAAAAACCTGCTGTTCTAGTTACTCCAGATCCAGCTCCATCTCTTTGCGGTGGCCAAGGTCCAGTTACTGTTTCTGCTTCTGCTAGTGGTGGTGTTCCTCCTTACACATACTCTTGGTCTGGTGGCTTAGGAACGGGAACTTCAATCAGTGTAAATCCTCTTGCAACAACTACTTACACATTTACAGCTACCGATTTCTGTGGAACAGCTGCTTCTGTGGCAATTACCGTCCCTGTTGGAACAACTCCTGAAGTACCTGTCATTACTCAGCCTGTTCCTCCAATTTGTGAAGGAGAACAAATTAATCTTACTGCTTCTACAACGACTGTTGGAGCAACTCTCGTTTGGTCAGGACCAAATGCTTACTTCGCTCAAACGAATACCGTTAGCATTCCCAATGCGACAGTTGTAAATTCGGGACAATACGATGTGTATGCTTCTTTGAACGGATGTGATAGTCAACCAGCATCTATCAACATGTTGGTAAAACCACGGCCTACTGTTCCAGTACTAGCTTCCAACTCGCCTGTTTGTGAAGGAAATGTACTCAATTTAACAGCTAACGTTACACCAGCAAACTCAGTCGTAACTTGGACTGGACCGAATAGTTTCTCTGCTGTAGGCACGGCAGTTTCTGTTGCCTCTACAACTCTAGCAGCCGATGGATTGTATGCTGCAACTGCCGAATTAAATGGATGTGCTGCAGGTGCTGCCATTCAGGTTATAGTTAACGATACACCAGATGCACCAGCCATTACTTCAAACTCTCCTGTGTGTGATGGATTTACATTGAACTTAAATACTACAGTAGTTGCTGATGCTTATACTTGGACTGGTCCACTAGTTTATACTGCATCCACTCAAAATGCTACCCGTCCATTGATAGATGTAACAATGGCAGGCACATACGCTTTATCGATTACAATCAACAATTGTATGAGTCCCCCAACTCCAATTTTGGTGGATGTAATTGACGCGAATTTTATTCCTGCTATTACAACTAACTCTCCTGTTTGTGAAGGAAGTCAGCTTGATTTCAATACACCTTCTGTAAATAATGCTCAGTATTTCTGGTCTGGACCTAACGGATTCAGTTCAAACACACGCAGCAATCAAATTCCAGTAACAACAGAACCAAATGAGGGGAGCTATTCGGTTTACTTAGTAATTGGAGCATGTACAACTGCAACCAACCAAAGTAATGTACTTATTAATCCTATTCCTGTTGCTGATGCTGGTTTACCAATTCAGATCTGCTCCATGCAACCTGGTCAATTAGGAACAGCTCCTGTTGCAGGTTATACCTACTCTTGGACCCCAGTTGATGGACTTAATTTTGCAACTATCTCTAACCCTACTTTACAATTAGGTAGCATTGGTGGACCAGTTCAACAGTATACCTATACAGTAACAGTGACCGCTGATGGTTGTCAAAACGAAAGCTCAGTAATTGCTGAAGTTATTCCTCAGCCAGTTGCCTCTTTTGTTGCACCAAATCCTCAGTGTTTTGAAGGTAATTCTTTCGACTTCCAGGCAGATGGTTCATTCAATTCACCAGATCCACGTTATGTTTGGGATTTCGGTCCTTGGGCAACTCCAGATTCATCTTTATTGGCAAATCCCCAAGATGTTAAGTTCGAAGCAACTGGTTTACATTTAGTGAGATTGAACATCATCGATTTAGGCTGTATTAGTAATACATATATCGCCCCAGTCAATGTGATGCGCATGCCAGTGGCAAACTTCGTGAGCGATAAAATCGAAACTTGCGAACCTAGCGTTGTTACTTTCGAGAACTTATCTGAAGATCAGGGTGATCCATTTGTAAGCAACTGGATGTTTGGAGAAAATAGAAGTTCTGATCTCGATAGTCCTTCCATTTTATTCAATGAAAGCGGGAATTATCAAGTCTCCCTAATCGTTACTGGATTAAATGGATGTTCCGATGAATACACAGTATCATCTGCTATACTGGTTCATCCATCTCCTATTTCACGATTTAATGTTAGTCCGTTGCAAACTACCATCTTCGATCCAGAGATAACCATAAGCGACATTTCTCAATTTGCTACAGAATGTTTGTACTCCTTGGGTAATGGTGATACCGTTTATGAGTTTGATAAAATATATACCTATCAAGACACTGGAACCTATACCATCACTCAAATCCTGAGCAATGAATTTGATTGCCGTGATACATCATTCATCGATGTTCGCATTGATTACGGTTATAAAGTATTCAT
>JBIKOC010000165.1:0-4864 GCA_044358335.1 Flavobacteriales bacterium
TTAACTTGCACAGCAGCATACACATTATCGCTGCTATCGATGGCTACCGGAATAAAATTATTATCAGGATCTCGACCATTGCTGGCATATTTTGCCCAAATTAAGTTCATGTTGGTATCGCAACGAAGAAACAAAAACGGTGCTGTTAAAAATGGATTTCCAACATGAAATAATGTATCGGTTCCATAAGCTACTGTGCCGCGCGAATAGGCTGCAAACAATAAATCCCCATTAGGGAAAACACTTGAACCTTTAAACAGTAAACTGGCAGATGAAGTTGGTGAAGTATAGTAACTTGCAGTGAGACTGGTTCCTACAACACCTGCAGTATCTATTTTGCTCACCTTTAAATTACCCGATTGATAGTATATGTAACCATTACTGTATTGCAACATGCAACCATCGCCATTGGTAGCAACACCAGTGTTTTGTTTCCAAACAAAATATCCATTGCTATCCAATTTTATCAATTGGTTAGTGAAGTCAACCGCTGGTACAGTATCTTCATTAACAATAATAGCTCCGTTACCAGCCCCTTGTCCAAGAAGATAGATACTACCGGCATCGTCGGTTTCAATATTGAACGGAGTAAAGCTACCTCCAAGTTCGCCAACTCTGTTCATAAACAGCAATTCACCTTGCGGATTGAACTTATATACATAAGCGGTAATGCCATCAAATGGTTGCAATGTATCGCCCTGACATTGCTGAGCATGATTGCTATAATCAAAAGTGTAAATGTTGCCTTGAGGGTCGCGTGCAATATCAACGGCACCGTAAAAGGAGTTGGCTATACCCGTTGCACCGCCGGTAGTTGCCCAATCGAAACGTTGTGAAAATAGTTGGCACGAAATAACCAACAGGAATGACGTAAGTATTATTTTCATTGGGTAGTTTTAGGAAATGAGTAGTGAAAAAAATCGTTTGTTCCTCTAACGATGATTAGTGCAGAATTAACTTCTTACATATTGATCCTGCTTTTACTAGGTACATTCCTGCCGCTATTCCCGAGAGATCTAATGATAATACTTGTGAGTCTTGAGTAACAACAGATGAAATTAAACGCCCCTCCGTATCTCGAATCTCCACCAATTCATTCCGTTTCAAGCCGGCTAGATTCACTAAATTATTACCTACTGCAGGATTTGGGTAGATGCTGAAATCCGAATTTGAAACTTGATTTATTCCTGTTGTGTAATCGTAATGATAACGTGCTAAAGTCCATCGATTAGCAGTAAATGAGCTATCATTTGCACCAATACCGTGTGTATAAAACGTTCTGTTTCCTTCGTAAACCATTCCGTTTAAAGCAGAATATAAAGTGCCATTCTGGAATAAAGAGGTTTCTAACAAACCCTGTGGATTGATAATAAAAATTGATACTCCACCATAACCAGAAGAATTTCCAAACGAAGATGCAATGGCATACCCATTTTCATCTACTACCAATCGTGCTGGATATTCAGATGAAAATTCAACTCCTGAACTTCCTTCAAATACATAGTTCCATTGATATGCGCCTGAACTATTGAATTTATAAATGGCCGGTCTTATCTGTGTTTCACCACCCTTGCCACCAAAACCTTCACCTCCGAACTCTCCTCCGGTTCCAACAAACTTGCTTCTATTTAAATAAATATCCACATTACCATTAATATCCAAGGCAATGTCTCGATACAAATACCCGTAAATGTCTTGATTTTCTAGTATATGGGTTGTTTGCCAAATTAAATCTCCAGCAGTATTATATCGCACAAGATGTAAACGCTGGTCATCATTCGTGTTGTAATTATTTAAAAAAGTAATAAATAAAACATCTCCATTTGTATAGAATAAAGTTTGAATCTGCCCCGAACCTTGATATCCAATTACAGGGATTTGTTTATACCACCTAAGATTAAGATCAGGATCCCAAGAAGAAAAATTCAACGTATCCAAATCCGAAGAATTCATATATAAATTATCTCCAGCATCAATGCCAATTGATTTTGACCACGTCCAACCTATAGGAGCAGTCATGACAGTATTTTCAATTGATCCAGTAGCTGCATCTAACTTAAATAGATGAGGAACAATCGTGTTGTAGGATTCGGCATACATTTCCCCAAACACAAACAATTTTGTTTCGTCATTCGAGAGCTTCACATCATTGAATTCTCCTGAAAAAGTGGATGTGAAATATTCTTCCGCATAAATCAAATTTCCACCAGCATCGGTTTTATAGACATAGCGTCCACCATAAGGCGATGAAGGTTGAAATCCAACTCCATAAGCATCCCCATTCGAGGCAATTGCAACTGATTCAACTCCTGCATTTCCACAGTTGTTGCACGCATTAAACTGCTCGTGCTCCATGTACCAATCCTCTTGGCCATCGGTTGTCATCGATTGAGCGGATTGCCAAGAACCGCCTTCAAAAATGGAAGAATGTGTATAGATGTTGTTATTGACGATTCGCATGTAAGAATCGTTAATGCTAAAGCTGAACGGCCGGTCAGTGTGCCATACCTGATTAATTTGTGCTTGTAAAAAACCTTGAAATGCCAGTAATAGAAAGATAACCCTTTTCATGAAAAATGCCTTTAAATAAAGGCAAAGTTCTCTTATGAAGCGGCAAAGTCAATGACTAATATTAGCTATAAAAAAGCCACCCTCTTTTGGAGGATGGCTTCGACGTGGATATAAAGAACGAGAGTATTCAATTTCTAAAATCAACTACCAATCGGATGGTTTCATTTTTCAGATTGTTGAAATTCCGACTTTCAACTTGCTTCTTTACGTATAATTGAAGTTGCTTGTCGTCCGAATCTATTTCCATTACTAACCCTTTGCCTTGTGAATCAACTTTTACAAGCGCTACTACTGATCCTTTATGGGTTGGTCGATCAATGTCGTGTTCATTGAAAAGTTGAATCAATTCCTTTCTTACTTCCTTTTTTAGACAAGAACTTTTTTTATTATCGATTGATTCAGCTTGGCTAGTTGATAATCCAATCATGCCAATGAACAAAAGGGATAGAATAGTTTTCATAATTTCTGGTTTTTTTAGAGCGTTTGTAGATAAGTGTTCTTTCTCAGCTATTTGGTTACAAACAGGTATAAGATAGTTTTCAAGTAAAACAGTGTGAGGCACTTAGAATGACTTGTGCTCGATTAAAAGCTTGTCACATTCTTGTTTATATCAAGAATATATTCCACACATATGAATTCTGTAAGCATTTTCAGATATCAATTCTCAAATACCACGTATTTTAGCCACCCGATATTATTTACGAATGAAAGATCTCATTGCCGGATTTCCTCAACAAGTGCGAGATGCGCTAAACATCTTCAAAGCGCAACAATTAAAGCCGCTTCCCCGAAAAGCAACATCGGTTCTTATTAGTGGGTTAGGTGGATCGGGTATCGGTGGTAGTATTGTAGCTGAATTATGCGGCCCTCATGCTTCAGTTCCGGTTCAAGTATCGAAAGATTATTCAATTCCTGCTTGGGTTGGTCCAGAAACGCTTGTTATCATTTCTTCCTATTCTGGAAACACCGAAGAAACACTTCAAGCCATGCAAGCCGCCATTTCACAAAAGGCAATGATTGTGTGTGTAACTTCGGGTGGAGAAGTTTTAGAACAAGCTAAGAAGCATCAGTTTGATGCGATTATTATTCCTGGAGGAAATCCACCTCGTGCATGTTTAGGATTGTCTTTAACTCAACTATGTGGCATTTTAGAACATTATGAAATTGCTACTGGGCTATTAGCAGAAATTGCTCTGGGTATCGATCTCATCGAAAAAAACGCACAAGCCATTCAACACGAAGCTGAATCAATTGCTCGTGCGATATCTTTTAGTCTTCCTGTTATTTATACTAGTATTGGTTACGAAGGTGTTGCCATTCGTTTTCGCCAACAATTAAACGAGAACGCTAAAATGCTTTGCTGGCATCACGTAGTTCCCGAAATGAATCACAATGAACTCGTTGGTTGGGTAGATAAGGCTCCTAAAATTGCCGCCATTTTCCTTCGTAACGATGATGAATACTATCGTACAGCCAAACGCATCGACATTTGTAAAGGCATTGTTTACAACCTCGCTGGAAAAACTATCGAACTTCGTTCAAAAGGGGAAAGTCCTCTACAACGCATGATTTGGTGGATTAATCTCGGCGATTGGATTAGCTGGTTTGCTTCTGTTGAACGGAATGTAGATGCAATAGAAATTAATGTCATCAACCGACTAAAAAACGAGTTGTCGAATCTCCAATGACCTATCAGCAGCCTAATCGCGACATTTCAATCATCGATCTTGGCCTTATTGGATATCAGGAGGCTTGGGATTTTCAAGAAAAAATGTTTGCCGAATTGCTAGCCTTGAAAAAGGAAAATCGAGATGCAACTAATCCAGTCAACGTACCTAATTATTTAATTCTTTGTGAGCATCCTCCTGTTTATACGCTTGGGAAAAGTGGAAAGGAAGAGAATTTACTTTTATCGAATGAAGAGTTAGGACATATTGGAGCAACCTATTTTAGAATAAACCGCGGAGGAGATATTACTCACCATGGCCCTGGTCAATTGGTTGTTTATCCATTACTCGACCTAGAGAATTTCTTTACAGATATACATCTCTATCTCAGAAAACTCGAAGACGCAGTTATTCAAACACTCTTCACCTTGGGAATTCATGCGGGAAGATATCCCAGCTATACGGGTGTTTGGATTCAACCCGAAGATTCATCGGCACGTAAAATTTGTGCAATGGGTGTTAAATGTAGCCGCTGGGTTACCATGCACGGAATCGCCCTAAATGTGAAGAATGATCTCTCCTATTTCAACCACATCATTCCTTGTGGGATTGAAGATAAAGCGGTA
>JBIKOC010000166.1:0-4857 GCA_044358335.1 Flavobacteriales bacterium
AGCATTTGATTGGAAAATTCCCATCAATACACCCGATACGGTTACACCAGCTAATAAACCTCCTAATACTTCAGGCCCGAAAACGAATCCAACCAATACTGGAGTTACGATAGCAATTGCACCTGGCAACATCATTTCACGGATAGAAGCTTTGGTCGAAATAGCTACACATTTCTCATACTCAGGTTTTGCTTTGTATTCCATGATACCTGGAATTTCGCGGAATTGACGACGAACTTCCTGAACCATATCCATGGCTGCTTTACCAACTGCTTGAATACATAATGCGGAGAAAATGAAAGGAATCATACCACCGATAAACAAACCTGCCAATACAGGAGCTTTGTAAATATCGATAGCCGAAATACCTGCGATACCTACGAATGCAGCGAAAAGTGCTAATGAAGTCAAGGCAGCAGATGCAATCGCGAAACCTTTACCCGTTGCAGCAGTTGTGTTACCAACAGCATCTAAATTATCAGTACGCTCACGAACTTCTGGAGGAAGTTGGCTCATCTCAGCAATACCACCAGCATTATCCGCAATCGGACCGAATGCATCAATCGCTAATTGCATAGCTGTTGTTGCCATCATACCAGCAGCAGCGATAGCCACACCGTATAATCCAGCAAAATGGTAAGAAGCCATGATACCAGCAGCTAACGTGATGATTGGAATCACCGTTGATTTCATCCCTACAGATAAACCACCAATAATATTCGTTGCGTGACCAGTTGAAGATTGTTGAATAATCGAATTAACTGGAGCTTTACCCATTGCTGTGTAATACTCCGTAACGATACTCATAACAGCACCTACAACAGTTCCTACAACGATTGCAAAGAATACGTTGATGTTGGTGAACTCATATCTACGAAGACTTAAATTCTCAGGAAGCATCCACATGACAATAAAGTAAGATGCAGCAACAGTAATCAACATAGATGACCAGTTTCCTAAGTTCAAGGCATTTTGAACGTTCGATTTATCATCCTTAATGGTTACGAAAAATGTTCCGATAATGGAGAAGATAATTCCTAAACCGCAAATGAACATCGGTAAAAGGATTGGTGACATTCCACCAAAATTATCACTGCTAGCGTCAATTTCCTGACCTAGTACCATAGTAGCCAAAATGGTTGCTACATATGAACCGAACAAATCGGCACCCATACCGGCTACGTCACCTACGTTATCACCTACGTTATCGGCGATAGTTGCTGGGTTACGTACATCATCTTCAGGAATTCCAGCTTCAACTTTACCAACTAAGTCAGCTCCCACATCGGCAGCTTTCGTATAGATACCACCACCAACACGAGCAAATAAAGCAATCGACTCAGCTCCTAAAGAGAAACCAGTCAATACTTCGATGGCAGTTCTCATTTCATTGCTGTCAACACTAACAACATTGAACATTTTAAGGAATACGATGAATAATCCACCTAAACCTAGCACAGCCAAACCAGCAACACCTAAGCCCATCACCGTTCCTCCGGTGAAAGAAACTTTCAATGCTTGTTTTAAGCTTGTACGAGCTGCTTGTGTGGTACGAACGTTCGCTTTAGTAGCTACTTTCATTCCGATATAACCGGCAGTCGCTGAAAAAACAGCTCCAATTACAAAGGCAATGGAAATGATCCAACTTGAGTGAATCTCTTTACCGTTAACTTCATGAATAGTTCCTGAATACGCTAAAAGGATAGCAACAAAAACAACAAAAAAGCTTAATACTTTCCATTCAGCTTTAAGGAAAGCCATAGCACCGTCGGCAATGTATCCTGCTAATTCTTGCATTTTGGCATCGCCAGCATCTTGCTTACTAACCCAAGCAGACTGAATTGCCATCCAGATTAAGCCAATCACACCTAGTGCAGGAATGATGTAAATGAAGTTCTCCATATGAGATTTTAGATTTAACGTTTCTTAACAATAGAAATTGGGAGCGCAAAAATACAAGAATAATTGAGCAGAAAAACGTTCCGCTATATCATCCTTGTTATGTATTGAAAATGAGTATATTCTACTTATTTAGCAGTATACATTACCTGCTTAACCGCTGCAATGATTTTGCTTGGGTTAGGTAAAGCTGCATCAATTAGAGTTGGTGCATACGGAAGCGGAACATCGGCAGAAGTAACACGCAGAATTGGTGCATCGAGGTAATCGAATGCATCTTTTTGAACTTTGAAAGTTACTTCGGTAGCAATACTTCCAAGTGGCCATGCTTCTTCCACTATCACCAAACGGTTAGTCTTTTTTACCGATTCTATAACTGTAGCATAATCAATCGGACGAATGGTGCGCAGATCGATTATCTCACAGGAAACACCATCTTTTTCTAGCTCATCAGCTGCTAAGTAACAAGCCTTCATGATTTTTCCAAATGATACGATAGTAACATCTGTCCCAGCACGTTTGATATCGGCTTTTCCTATTTCAATCAAGTATTCACCTTCCGGAACTTCTCCTTTATCACCATACATCTGTTCACTTTCCATGAAAATCACGGGATCGTTATCGCGAATAGCACTTTTAAGTAATCCTTTCGCATCAGCTGGATTAGATGGAACAATAACTTTTAATCCCGGAGTATTGGCATACCAATTATCAAAAGCCTGACTATGCTGAGAACTTAACATACCAGCAGATGCCGTTGGACCGCGAAATACGATTGGAACTGTAAATTGTCCGCCCGACATCGACATCATTTTCGCAGCCGAGTTAATTACTTGATCGATAGCAACAAGTGAGAAGTTGAACGTCATAAATTCGATTACTGGACGTAATCCATTCATGGCAGCACCAACACCAATTCCTGCAAAACCTAATTCTGCAATAGGTGTATCGATTACGCGTTTGGGACCGAATTCTGCCAACATACCTTGACTAACTTTGTATGCACCATCGTATTCAGCAACTTCTTCACCCATTAAAAAGACACGTTCATCACGACGCATTTCTTCGTTAAGTGCTTCACGTAAAGCTTCCCGGAATTGTATTGTTCTCATAGTTTTGGTTTCAAACGGTGGCAAATCTAAGAAAGAATTACCTCAGACAAGTTAACACCCAATTTTTTTTAGTGGTTTGGTGACATAAAACGTCTTTTACCCTCCAAGTGTTCAAATTTTTCACCTAATAATTATCGATATGCGAATTCATATGCATATTTAGAAGTTTTTTTTCATCATATAAATAGATAGATGTCAAAGTAAAAGGCATAAGTTTTAAATTGCATAAACAATTCAACGATTTCTATGAAGAAAATTTACCTATTTGTTACCGCTGCATTTCTTTCTTTAGGTGTGTCAGCTCAATTACAAAACTTTTCGGTTGGAGAAACTGCCCCAAATTTCTCTGCAACTGATACACATGGAAATTCACATGATCTTTATACTTATACATCACAGGGTAAATATGTTTTGATTGATTTCTTTGCATATTGGTGCGGTCCATGTATGGCGACAGCTCCAAAGCTAGATGCCTTTTATAAAAAGTATGGCTGTAATGCCCTAAATGTGATAGTTTTAGGAAATGAATCAGATCCTGCAGGGACTTTAGCAACACTTGAATCGTTCGATTCACAAGCGGGTATTAATGGAGAAGATTCGTATCCAACTTGGATTGGAACAGAAGGAGGAAGCACAATTGGTAATACATTTGGTCCTGCTGCTTACCCAACTATTGTGCTCATTGGCCCTGATAACAAATTTATTAGTATTGATGTGTGGCCCATTTCAACTGTTGCAGATATTGAAGCAGCCTTTCCAGAAGGTGTTTTAACTCCAGCAAATTGTTCAGTTGGATTAGAGGACACGCAACTTAATTTTCTTTTGGTTTATCCTAATCCAAGTTCAGATGTTCTTAATGTGAAATTTGGTTCTTCTTTAACCGAAACTATCACTGCTGAGATTTATACACTTACTGGACAATTGGTATCAGCACAAACGTTCAATCAGAATGGAGCACAACTCCAAACAATCGATATTCACTCACTTGCCAACGGTAATTATCTTATTCGCCTAAACGGAACTTCTGTTAAATTAGGAAAAATGTTTAGCGTTCACCATTAAGATAATCGAAATGAATGAATAAGACTCGCAATTTGCGGGTCTTTTTTTTGCCAAATAATAATCGATAGTAACTATTAAAATTATTTCGAAAGATTAAAAGGCTTAACCGCTTGTGTTATACTATCTTTTCGAATGTATAAGTCTAGTTCATTCGAACCCAGATCATAGAGTTTATAATGAGGAGGTACTAATTCTTGTGGCAATTCTTTTTGTTGAATGTAATAGTGAAAGGTCGAATCGGCACTCGAAACACTAATATTGCAATAGCGCATCAAATATGCACGTAATGACCAATCGTCGTGCATTTTATATGGAATTGATATAGTAGTCCCAGGTTGAATGACTGCGCCCAGCAGGTATATATCGGTTAGTTTATTTTTATCGCGTTTAAATTCACCCAATCGAGAAAGACAAAATATAATAGAACTGATTAATACAAGTAAAGAAATATTTCTCCATGCATTCAACCGAAAATTATTTTGTTGTAATTCTTGAATTAAAGTAGTTATACGAGGACCAACAAATAATGATACTGCAAGGGCAAAAAATGGTATTACTGTATTCAGGTAAAATCCACGTTGCTCTAGTGTTACCATTAAGGGAATGGAGCCTGCTAATCCGATTCCAACTAACCAATAAACTTGACGATTTATATCACTTAATTGAGCATCTTGACTTTTGTATTTTCGAGTTAATAAATGAATAATGAATACAATTAAAACACTCGGAATAAGCTCCAAAAATAATTTAACTAAAATATCGTATCGATGTGAAGTTGTATTCA
>JBIKOC010000167.1:0-4834 GCA_044358335.1 Flavobacteriales bacterium
AGCTTCACCTGCCCATTTCTTATGGTAATTACTCACCCCAGAATATTTATCAGCATACTTGATGAAAACACCCCGATCGGCAGACATATATTTGTTCATTACATCGAGACGTTGTCCGCGTAAATCAACTTTTAGTGGATTACTCAAATTCACGATTTGGTCAACAGCGTTAGATGTTAAATACTCATTAGTACGTGCTGGAAATCCATACACCATGGTAAAATCGTTTTCCTTAATTCCGCTGGTAGAAATTGGAAAATGATAACGAGGTTGAAATGGAACGTTATCGGGCGAATAATCGGCTGGTTTGTTATCCTTACCTGCATAAATTCTGAACAAACTAAAATCAGCTGTATGACGAGGCCAAACCCAATTATCGCTGTCTTTTCCGAAATTACCAATTGATTGAGGTGGCGCTCCAACCAAACGAACATCACGAAATACTTCCGTCACAAAAAGCACATACTCATTTCCATTGAACATAGGCTTTATCAAGGCTTCGTAATGTGTATTGGCAACAGCTTCCTTAACTAATTCTATCGAACGTTGAGTAATGAGATTTTCACGCTCACTTTCGTCGTTGATTTTATCGAGTCCTTCAATCATTCGGGCAGTAACATCTTCCATACGAATGATGAACGTTACCGTCAATCCTGGATTGGTTAATTCTTCTGAGTGATTTTTTGCCCAGAAACCATCCTTTAAATAATCGTGATCTAAACTCGAGTGATCTTGAATTTGTCCGAAACCGCAATGGTGGTTGGTTAGCAACAAACCTTCTTTACTGATAACTTCTCCCGTACAACCACGACCAAACAGGACGACACCATCTTTCATACTCGATTTATTGACACTGTAAATGTCTTCAGCCGAGATTTTCATACCCATTTTCTTCATATCCTTCTCGTTGAGTTGCTTCAACAGCATAGGCAACCACATGCCTTCATCGGCAAGAAGTCGAATGGAGAAAAGAGTAAACGTCAATAAAAGAGATAGTGCGCGCATAGTGATGGAATTTCAGGCCGAAAATGGCGAAAAATATTGGAATTCATAGGTATGAAAGCTATCTAATAGAAGAATCGATAGTTTAGAATTAAACATAGGAATGAATGGAATCATAAAAACAGAATTTTCCTTAAAAAATGCCCTAGTAAGTGAACCTCTATTTTTGCGTTGCATAAAGGCGGAATCAAACCCATTCCTTATGTCGATCCAAATTCAAGTGCCTCAGCCGTGTCATGCATCTTGGGATAAAATGACTCCGCAGCAAGATGGCCGTCATTGCAAATCATGCGATAAAGTTGTTGTTGATTTTAGTCAGATGAATGATGATGAAATCAAGGATTGGTTTAGCAAAAAAGAAGGTAAAAAGGTATGCGGACACTTTCGGGTAGATCAGGTAAAACGCTTGCAGATTGTTGTAAATCCGAAAGAATTTAAACAGTTAGGATGGTCGCCCGTGCAACTGATTCGAGTGGCAATATTTCTTGTTTTTTTCTCGAGTTTATTTAGTTGTAGTCCTTATCCTGAGCAAAATGGTGCTATGACCGAAATTGTCATAGAGGATGAAAAAGATCCCAATGATGAAATAAGTGGAAAATTGATTATGCCCCAATTAGATGTTGACACTTCAAAAACCAACACAATTGAAACATTAACAGGAGATACAATTTATCCCTTAGATTCTAATCACTGTACTCCTATGATAAATGGTGGTTTGAGCGTTCCTCAGGAAATATTAAAAGGAGAAGCGTTACTTGTTCCAGAAGTTAAACCCGATACTAGCTCTCAACCGGATTTAAAAAATTTACACATTAGAGGTAAAGTAGCACCCGCATATGGAATAGATCATAAAGCTTCCTATCCGGGTGGCGAAAAAGCAATGTATAATTGGATTAACGAAAACAAATTGTATCCTGAAATTAATAGAGCCAGAATGTTTCGTGAAACAGTTGTGGTGGATGTTTTCATATCTTCGATTGGTCGACCAAGTGTTGCAAAGTTTGTTTCACCTGAATTTGTTCCAGATGTATTTCAAAATGAAATAATTCGATTATTGAACGAAATGCCCAATTGGAAAGTGGCAACAAAAAGAGGAAAACCTATTTCATCTATCACTCAAATTAGTATCTCTTTCCAAATTGGTGATTAAAAAATTGAAACTATGAGTGATTCAATCAAAGTTGTCGTCCCATCGCCTTGTTCCCAAAATTGGAATAAAATGCCCGCTCAAGATAAAGGGAGATTTTGCAAACATTGCTCTCATGTAGTGACCGATTTTACTCGTATGAGCGATGAAGAAGTTGTCCAATTTCTAATTCAACACAAGAACGAAAAAGTATGCGGACATTTTCGGAACGATCAATTAAGTCGCCTAAAAATTACAGTTACACCAGCCCAGTTGCAATCGGTAAACTGGACTATTTTGCAACAGGTTCGAATTGCAATTTTCTTAGTATTTGCAAGCACTTTATTTAGTTGTACTTCAACAGATTCGAAACAGCCGCCACCCGAAATTGTAATTGAGAAAGCAGATACCAATCAAGTGCAATCAACCGATAAATCGAATCAGCAACATATTCAATCGCAAGACACTCTTCATACTAAAACGAAAAAACGTGCAGTCAAAAAACAAGAAATTGAACTTGAAGGTATTAGTGGCGAACCTGAATTTTATGAAGTTACATCGGGTGCTCCGCTAATAGATTATCCTGAGATGAAAGATGTTCAAGAAATTCAAAATGTGCCAGATAGCATTCAATTCAATACTCCGCATTAAGTAAATTATTCCGCTACTTTAGCCCTGTGAAAAAGGGCCCTATAATTTGCATTGGAGCAGCATTGATTGATGAAACATATCATAGTCAAGTCCCTATCATTACTGGAACTTCCAATCCCTCCAATTACTCCAGAAGTGCAGGAGGTGTTGCTCGAAATATCGCATCTTTATTAGCACAACTAGGCCATACGGTTGAGCTAATAAGTCATTTTGGATTAGATAACGATGGCGAATGGCTCATTAAGAATTGCCGAGAAAATAATATTGGAGTAAATCATTCTATTCGAAATGCTTTTGCGTCAGGACGATTTATGGCTTTGCTTCAACCCAATGGTGAATTGCATAGCGGTGCTGCCGTTTCGTGTTTAGAACAATGCTTGACTATTGATTTTTTGGAAAGCAAAAGAACATTTCTTTCTAAGGCCTCCCTTCTATTGCTCGATTGCAATGTGAATGAAGAAAGTTTACACTGGCTAATCGCTTTTGCCGCAGCAAATTATATCCCATGTATTGCAGAGCCGGTGTCTGTTGAAAAGTCGAAACGTTTAATTAATTGCCCTTTGGATAAACTCTTAATGATGAGTCCCAATGAAGCAGAAATAAAAGCTATTACAGCTTGTTCAAACACAAATAGTGCTGTGCATCATTTACTTCAAAAAGGGATTCAATTCGTTTGGATGCGTGAAGGAAAAATGGGATCTCAACTTTATTCGAAGGAACAACACTGGCAATTAAATGCGCCGTCAATTCAAGTAAAAGACAGCACTGGAGCAGGAGATGCGGCATTAGCTGGATGGATATATGCATGGATTAAGGGACATTCGATACCGGAATGTCAGCAATACGGACATACACTAGCGGGGCTAATCCTACAGGTTTCGGGCGCGACTATTCCCGATCTCTCACCACACATTTTAGAAATCGCCTACGAACATTACGCATGAACCAGAACTACCTCCAAATACATCCCGAAGTTAAAGAAGCATTAGCGGCAGGAAAACCTGTTGTAGCGCTAGAATCGACAATTATTTCTCATGGAATGCCCTACCCGGATAATATTCGAACAGCACGTGAGGTAGAGGCAATCGTTCGTGAAAACGGCGCCATTCCAGCAACAATTGCCATTATTGAAGGAAAGCTTTGCGTAGGATTGGATAGCGATCAATTGGAACTGCTTGGGAATTCTCAAGGCGTTTGGAAAGTAAGCTTACGCGATATGCCTTATGTGCTAAGCAGTGGACTAATAGGAGCGACAACAGTTGCAGCAACTATGCGTATTGCATCAATGGCGGGGATAAAGGTATTTGTTACAGGAGGAATTGGAGGTGTTCATCGTGGTGCAGAAGTGACAATGGATATTTCGGCCGATTTAACTGAAATGACGCAAACCAATGTGGCTGTTGTTTCTGCAGGAGTGAAATCGATTCTAGATATTGGATTAACACTCGAATATTTAGAAACTGCAGGTATTCCAGTAGTTACCTATGGACAAGATGAATTCCCCGCTTTTTATTCTCGACAAAGTGGTTTTATGAGTCCTATGCGTTTGGATGAAGCTTGTGCGATTGCAGAATTATTGAAAGTGAAATGGTCCATTGGATTAAATGGATCAGTTATGATTGCTAATCCTATTCCTGCCGACAAAGAGGTGCCGTATGAGAAAATGGATGTATTTATTCAGCAATGTTTAAAAGAAGCAAATGCACAAGGAATTAGCGGAAAAAATATGACTCCCTTTCTATTAAAACGCATCGCTGAAATTACCGGAGGTGAAAGCTTAAAATCGAATATTGCTTTAGTGAAAAACAATGCCGTTTTAGGAGCTAAAATTGCCTGTGGATTTAATTAAATAAAAAAGCCTTCTCCACAATGAAGGAAGAAGGCTTCAGCATAATATTCGAATTTAAAATTCGAAAATAAATCCGATCGAAGGAGTTACTAAAGCCGATTGATCTTGCAATAAGACCGGAATTCCATTCGAGCCATCTTGCTTCAACGCTTGCCCATCGGTGGTTTCGAAGCCCGAATTATCCGTTGTGCGTTTAAAAGAATAAC
>JBIKOC010000169.1:0-4809 GCA_044358335.1 Flavobacteriales bacterium
ACATCGTTTCCTTTTGGGAATGCGTCTTCGTGATGAACACAAAACAAAAATGGGTCAGCGGTTTCCCATTGAAAACCAAGTGGTTTGATAGATTTTATTGGCTTCACATCAGGATTATTAGAGGTAAAAGCTTGAGAAACCGAATCCGATTTCGCAGCTATGGGTGCCATGAAAACGGCGCTCAATCCAGCACTTAGTCGGGCAAGAAAACTCCGTCGAATTAATTTATCACTCATACGATATTCGGATTGAAGGAAAAACGAATCTCCAAAAAAATTGTTCTGTATGAAAACAGGAATTAAGGATATCCTATTTCGAGCGCATGGCTTCCACCGGATCGAGACGGGAAGCAGATAAAGCAGGAGCAATTCCGGCAATTAATCCGATAACGGAAGAGATGATAATTCCTAGACTGATATTTTTAAAACTCAAGGAAATATCCATATCCAAACCAGCACTTAGGGCAAGTGTTAGGAAGAAAATTATTATCAATCCGATAAGTCCGCCAGCAATCGAAAGCAACATTGATTCGAATAGAAATTGGAATAGGATGAAATAGTTTTTAGCGCCTAAAGCCTTTTGAATTCCAATGATGTTGGTACGTTCCTTAACCGAAACAAACATGATGTTAGCAATACCAAATCCTCCCACTAAAATCGAAAACAAACCAATAACTCCTCCAGCCACATTTACAATTCCGATTAAGCCACCCAATCCATTTGAGATTAATTTGGTTTCGTTCAATGCAAAATTGTTGGCTTCGCGCGGCTTAATGCGACGAATTCCACGCATGATACCAGTAAGTTCATCGATTAAGGCATCGTTGCTAATTCCATCCAAGGCTTTAACGGCAATGTATGGATTCAAATTATCGCTTCGAATATCAACTAGTGCACGAGCAAAATTCAAAGGAACCATGGCTGCGTTATCCAAACCAAAATCGAGGATGTTTTGACCTTCGCGTTTGAAGACCCCTATTATTTCGACCCGATCACCACGAACTAAAATTTCTTTACCTATCGGCGAAATACTTCCAAAAAGTTGTGTAGCTACCTCTGCTCCAACAACAATTTTGTTTCGTCCCGCTTGAATTTCCGCATCACTAAAATAGCGACCTTCTTGTATTTCGAAAGATTTAATGCGTTCATATTCATCGCTCACAGCGCTAATCTGAATATTTTCGGCAGAAGCACTTTTATATTCGAGTGTAACATTTGCCTGAATAAGAAAAGCCGAAGCTGCCGCTAAATGGGAACGTTCACGAACCAAATCAAGTTCTCTGTATTGGGTAACCGGACGATTCATATAATCCCACCATTTATAATCGGAACTAAATTCCCAAGGCCATTTTTGAATGAAAATCACGTTGTTACCGAGGGACGAAATACTTTTATCGAGGTTGTCCTTGATCGAATCAACCATAGTAAAAACCGAGATAATGGCAAAAATTCCGATTGTAATTCCCAACAAAGAGAGAAACGTTCGAAGCTTATTGCTAATCAGCGAATCTAAAGCAAACTGAAAACTTTCCTTGAACAGGCGTAAAAACAGCATCGGACAAAGTTAGAAGGGAATTCTGATTTTTTGTTTTTATCTGAAGAATCCCATCATTTTCTAATTAGAAAAATTAAGAATGCTGGAGATCGTTTAGAAAAATGACAGCTTTTAACAAGGACTCAATATCAACCTATTAGGCACCAAAAATACCTGTTGAAATTCAGCATGTTAGAAACCATGCACATTTGTTCAAAAATTCTTAACATTTCCTGTACTTTCCATACGAATAGCCCTTAAAGATGGACTTCTTTTCATTAAGTTTGCGCCATCATTCTTTCCATTCCATGTCCCAACCTAAACGCATCCAGAGTGCTTTAATTTCTGTGTTTTACAAAGATGGCTTAGCGCCATTGGCTTTGAAACTAAAAGCATTGGGGGCAACTATTTATTCAACCGGTGGTACACGTGCGTTTTTGGAAGAATTAGGAATAGAGGTAATTGCAGTAGAAGATTTAACCTCCTACCCTTCTATTTTGGGTGGACGCGTAAAAACACTTCACCCGAAAGTTTTTGGAGGAATTTTGAGTCGCCGCGATGAACAATCCGACATAGCTCAATTAGAAGAATTTGCCATTCCTGAAATTGACTTGGTGATGGTTGATTTATATCCGTTCACTGAAACCTTAGCTTCAGGAGCATCAGAAGTCGATATCATTGAGAAAATTGATATTGGTGGTGTGAGTTTGATACGTGCTGCTGCGAAGAATTTTCAAGATGTGCTTATTGTTTCGGATCGGAACCAATATGATCAATTGGGTCGCTTGTTAGAAGAAGGAAACGGATCAACTCAACTCGAACAACGTAAGCAATTTGCTGCAGAGGCATTTGCTACTACATCGGCTTATGATACTGCGATTGCTGGATGGTTTTCGGGAGAAGAAAAAACGCTTCGTTACGGGGAAAATCCTCACCAGAAAGCAAGTTTCCGTGGTCAATTAGATCAAGCATTTACCCAACTTCACGGGAAAGAACTTTCCTACAATAATATACTCGATATTGATGCTGCTCTTGCACTCATCTCCGATTTCCCATCGGCTGGATGTGCTATCATCAAGCATAATAATGCATGTGGAGCAGCATTGGATGCAAACCCAGTTCAGGCTTGGAAAAAAGCTTTAGCAGGTGATCCACTTTCGGCTTTCGGTGGTGTATTTGTGTTCAATACTGCATTAGACGCTGAAACAGCGAAGGAAGCCGATCTACTTTTCTTTGAAGTCATTCTTGCTCCGGGATATTCTGATGAAGCCTTGCAAATTCTAAAGAGCAAGAAAAATCGTATCATCCTGCATACACACACATTCACTTGGCCTCAAACACAAGTGCGTAGTGTGTTAAACGGAACTTTGGTTCAAGAGCGCGACAACCGTATTGAAACAGCTCCCGACTTTAAAACCGTTACAGAAAAACAACCTAATCCAGCTTTGTTTGCCGACTTAGAGTTTGCAGCTATTCTGGTGAAACATACCAAATCAAACGCGATTGTTCTTGTTCGAGACTTGCAGCTTTTAGCTTCGGGTACCGGTCAAACTTCTCGTGTAGATGCATTGAAACAATCGGTCGAAAAAGCGCGTCGCATGGGCTTTCAAACCGAAGGGTCAGTATTGTCGTCGGATGCATTTTTTCCATTTTCCGACAATGTTGAATTAGCTACCGAAGCCGGAATTGCTGCCATTGTGCAACCTGGCGGATCGGTTCGCGATCAGGAGACCATCGATACTGCCAACCGCCTGAATATGGCGATGGTATTTACAGGAATCAGACACTTTAAACATTAATCCCGAAATATACACATGGGTTTATTCAATTTCTTCACCCAAGAAATCGCCATCGACCTTGGTACTGCCAACACGATCATCATTCATAACGACAAAGTTGTGGTGGATGAGCCATCGATTGTAGCTATTGAGCGTTCAACAGGAAAAGTAATTGCTGTTGGAAAGCAAGCTCAACAAATGCATGGCAAGACACACGAAAACATCAAAACTATCCGTCCGCTTAAAGATGGTGTAATTGCCGATTTCAACGCGGCTGAACACATGATTCGTGGGATGATAAAAATGATTAATCCGGGTCGTAAGATTTTTTCTCCTTCGCTCGTGATGGTTATTTGTATTCCTTCGGGTATTACCGAGGTAGAAAAACGTGCGGTACGTGACTCTGCCGAACATGCCGGAGCTAAGGAAGTTTACTTGATTCACGAACCAATGGCTGCTGCTATCGGTATTGGGATCGACGTAGAAGAGCCGATGGGGAATATGATTATCGATATTGGAGGTGGTACTTCTGAAATTGCAGTAATAGCCCTAGGTGGAATTGTGTGCGATAAGAGTATTCGTGTAGCGGGTGATGATTTCACAGCCGATATTGAAGATTACATGCGTCGTCAGCATAACATTCACATTGGTGAACGTACAGCTGAACGTATCAAAATTGAAGTGGGCGCTGCTTTAACGGAAATTGAAAATCCTCCTGCAGATTATGCCGTGCATGGTCGCGATATGATGACTGGTATTCCTAAAGAAATCATGGTTTCGTATCAGGAGATTGCTCATTGTTTGGATAAATCGATTGCCAAAATCGAAACGGCGATTTTGAATGCCTTGGAAATGACTCCTCCAGAGCTTTCGGCCGACATTTACCGTACAGGTATTTATCTAGCAGGTGGAGGTTCCATGTTACGTGGTTTGGATAAACGTATCTCAGCTCGTACTAAGCTTCCGGTTTATATTGCGGAAGATCCACTTCGTGCAGTTGCTCGTGGTACTGGTATCGCCTTGAAAAATCGCGATAAATTCAAATTCCTCATTCGCTAATCAATCTTTCATTTTTGATCTGAGATCATATGCGGAATTTTTTCGTCCTCATCAGAAAATACAATTTCTTCATTGTCTTTCTTCTGCTGGAGGTGGTTTCAGGTGTTTTGCTCGTCCAAAATTCTACGTATCAACGAGCTGCTATTGTGGGAACGAGTAATGAATTGGTTGGACAGATGTATGCTGCATACAGCAATGTGACCGATTATCTGATTCTCGGTGAAACCAACCGTGTTTTAGCTGCCGAAAATGCTCGCTTACGTAAAGCCGATTCATCTTCGTTTTACGATCCGAAGTTCGAAATCATGAAAGTGAACGATTCACTTGGTTTGCAGCAATACGAATACATCAGCGCTCGCGTAATCAATAATACGGTAACACGTGTAAATAATTACATCACGCTCGACAAAGGCAGTTTGCAAGGAGTAAAACCCGACGA
>JBIKOC010000168.1:0-4809 GCA_044358335.1 Flavobacteriales bacterium
AACTGGAGTTTGGGAACGTGCAATACCTGTAGCGACTAGTCTATCCGGTGTAAATTCAAATCCAGGAATTGATGTTACAGGAGATTGTAATTCATTTGCTTACGTAACTGGTAATGCAGCTGGAACAGGTCCCGGTTCTGACGATATTGATGATGGTTATTCGCGATTGACCTCACCTGAAATGGATTTGTCAACTTATACAGAGCCATTTATTTGGTTTCACAGATGGTTCTTTAATGGAGGAGGAAATGACAGTCCGAATGATACCTTGTATGTGAAGCTTACTAATAATGGCGGAGCTCCAATAACTGTGAAGAAAATTGTTCAAAATGCTAATTCATCCCAATGGATTCCTGAAGTATTTAACGTGCGCGATTACATTGCTAATCCTGGCTTGGTGAGATTTATCATGGAAGCAGCTGACTTTCCAAATGGTCATATAGTTGAAGCTGGTCTTGATCGTTTTTATGTTACAGATTCGTTTACAGTAAATATTGGAAATCCACTTTTAGAAGATGCAGAGTTAGTGTCATATCCCAATCCTTCCAGTGGTCAAGTATCGGTAAAATGGCATGTTTCAAAAACGGTTAAACAGGCAAAACTTGAGTTGTGTGATTTGCAGGGAAGAGTTATTCAAGATCAAAGCTTAGTAAGCGATTCAGGTTTGATAAAACTAGGATTAAACGTCGATTCTGGAATTTATCTCATGCGATTGGTTGCAGATGGTAAAGTTTTAAGGTCTGAGAAATTAGTTATTACGCAATAACATTCATTTTATATTTAAGCCTGAATCATTTCAAATGGTTCAGGCTTTTTTATTGATTTGAGTTGATGAGTTTCAAGAAGAAAGAACAAAAAAAACCGAAATAGATTGCTCTTTCCGGTTTTTGTGTTGTGATGAAAATCTCACCAATCTTCTTTTTTCTTGAGTGGTTCGGTTTCGATAAATGTTTCAAGAGATTTTATGAGTGTTTTCATGTACTGATCTGTTTGTTGCAGATAGAGTGCATAATTAGGGTCATAATTCTTGACTTCTTTATCCATCCAACGTTCAATTGGATAATAGGAAGTTTGTTGCCAAGAGATATTGGTTATTTCGTATTTGAATTTTGTGTCCTTAAAAAACAACTTCATTTTGAAATTAACTAATCCAGCATCAACCATAGGAGCTGGGTTTTTTTTCGAAGCTGGATCAGGACGTTGAATGGTAAACGTGTACCCACCATCAATAGTTCTAGCTTCAGCATCGGCTAGTTTGATGGCTTTATTGGGATTTTTAAAGTAAGATTTGAACCAACGCAGACCACGGTTGTAAAGTGTGTCTTTATTCATTCCGGGTTCTTCAACTACTTCGGTGTAAGTAATGAGTTTAGATATCTCATCAACCGGCATTTTAGGAGCCGCTGGAGTTTGAGCCAACAGCATTCCTCCCTGTAAAGTTAAGCCCAGGAAAGCTAGTTTCATGTATGTTCTCATAGGATGTATCATCTGTTTACAAAACTAAACGGCTCTTGAGGCTTTGAGTTGCTAATTCTTAGAGAAGTATTGACCGAGTTTTTAACATTCTTAATCGACATCGTAAACCACATCATTCATGAAAAATACACGACCTCGTTTTATTTCGTTTTTATCTTTTTCCTCCGATTTTATTTTTTGATAACTGCTTGTTATTCATGTTGAATTTTTAAGTTTCCTCTATCAGGTCCATCCCAGCTGAATTTAACCGGAATCATTCCATCTTCTTTGTCTCCAAATGAACCAAGTATAACACCGTGCTCTGCCATCGGAATGACAAATAAATCGCCTCAATCATCTTCTAGTGATACTTCAACGCGCCCGATTTGTTCGGTTTGAGCAATTAATTCGGTTGATAAAAAAAGATAAAAGAGGCTATGACTAAAGGAGTAATGCTACTCTTTAGCTTGAAAAAGATAGAAAACATGAAGTCGTTTTGTTTAGTTGATTTTACCTATTCGAGTTCCATCAGGTATAACGGCTTTCTTTTTCAAAACAACAATGCCTTCTACAATACAATAATGCTCCGTTTCGCTATTGGGAAGTGAATTATCGCCTTTGATAGTTACATTATTTCCAATACGGCAATCTTTGTCGATGATGGCTTGTTCGATGTGACACGATTTGCCAATTCCCATCGGGATTTCATCTTTCTGTAAGACAATCTCTTCTAATGATTGATAATAATCATTCCCCATAATGATGGCGTTTTTCACGACGGTTTTTTCACCAATTCGTGATCGAACTCCAATAACAGAAAAGTCAATCAGTTTCGCATGAATAATGCATCCTTCAGCCACTATCGATTTATTCAATCGAGTGCCAAAAAACTTGGAAGGTGCTAATGCACGTGCCCGACTGTAAATTCGTTTATGGTTATCGAATAAATTGAATTTGGGCAGATTATCGCATAGTTCCAAATTCGCTTCATAAAACGAACGGATGTTTCCGATATCGGTCCAGTATTGATCAAACTGAAACGAAGAAACCTTATATCCTGAATTGATAGCAGCTGGAATAATACCTTTTCCAAAATCGGTTGCATCGGGATTTTCATCAAACAAACGCTTCAATGCATCTTTCCGGAAAATATAAATCCCCATGGAAGCTAAATATTCCCTTCCTTTTTTCTTGAGTGAAGCTGGAACTGGAGACGTCCAATCGTTTAGTACTTCAGGCTTTGGTTTTTCGATGAATGTTTCAATCACATTGTGCTTATTCACTTTCATAATTCCAAATTCTGGAGCATCACGCTTATCAACTGGAATGGTAGCAATCGTCAAATCGGCATTTTGATCTAGGTGGAATTCAGCCATTAATTTGAAATCCATCTGATACAATTGATCACCACTTAAAATCAGCACATAATCGAAATCATGTCCAGTTAAGTGATGCATACTTTGACGAACTGCATCGGCTGTTCCCTGGAACCATTTATCACTATTGGGAGTTTGTTCTGCGGCTAGAATATCCACAAATCCAGCACTGAAATTATCAAAGTGATAGGTGTTCTTAATGTGACGATTAAGTGATGCAGAATTGAATTGCGTCAACACAAACATGCGTCGAACCCCTGAATTTATGCAATTAGAAATGGGAATATCAATTAAGCGGTATTTACCTCCAATGGGAACTGCTGGTTTAGAGCGACTACTCGTAAGTGGATAAAGTCGGCTGCCTTGTCCACCGCCCAAAATCAAGCAAATCATTTTAATAGTGCCTTTCATGCGAATGAAGGTTGAAGTGATTTATAAATAGCAATATAGGTATCCGCTGCTTTTTCCCAACTAAAGTCGAGTTTCATGATTCTTTCCCGAAGTGGAATTAGAATGTCTTTCCGGTGATAAAGTTCGGCAGCACGATGAAACGAACGACAAAGTGCATCTTCACTTAAATCGTCGAAGCGAAGTCCATTTCCTTCCCATTGTGTCACATCTATTACCGTTTCGGCTAATCCACCAATGCTTCGAACAATAGGAATGGTTCCATATCGGAAAGAATACAATTGGTTTAATCCACAGGGTTCTACACGTGAAGGCATCATCAGAAAATCGCTACCCGCATAGAGTTGATGTGAAAGTTGTTCGTTGTATTCGATGGATGTATCAAAATAGCTCCACAAACGTTCGCGCATTTGCATGAACACATCTCTAAGAGCTGGATCGCCAGTTCCTAGTACAACAAAAGAAGCTTGTCCACCTTGTTCGAGAAACCGCATAATAGCACCAGGAATTAAATCGGCACCTTTTTCACCAACTAATCTTCCTATAAAAGTGATGAGTGGCAAATCGGCTTGAATGGCAAAACGCTCAGCAATTACTTGTTTGTTGAGTGCTTTATATTCATCAATATTCTCGACTAAAGGATAGGCTAGGAGTGGATCGTTTTTTGGATCCCAAACTTGATTATCAATGCCATTTACAATCCCATAAGCTTTATGGAATTCCATGTTTATCAAGCTTTCTAGGCCATTCGCCGCATAGCGTAATTCATTCAAATATCCACCCGAAACGGTACTGAATTTCCAGCAGCATTTTATTGCACATGCTAAAGGGTTGATGTTATGATCCCATTCGAGTAAACCGTTCGCATTGGCATCATACCAAGGTAAAATCCAACTTTTGCTCCAGCTAAATGCGCCATGATATTGTCCATTGTGTATGGTAAACATGGTAGGTATTTCGGAAAGAGCACGATACTCTGGACAATGTTTGATCATGAACGGAATTAATCCGGTATGATGATCATGACAATGAATGATATCGGGCTTTTCGGGAGATTCGAGTAAGAACTTTAAAACGGTTTGTTGAAATAGGACATAGCGTTCTGCCTCGTCGCTGTAGCCATAACCTGTATGCGTATCGATGTAAATTCCTTCCCGATCGAAAAATCCCGGAATATCAACTGTTAGCAAGCCAAATCCAAGTGAATTTCCAGTATAGCGATCCACATGAGCAGGAACCTGCATATCTCCCAAACGCACAAGCGTAGAAAAGATGCGTTCAAAAGGTTGATTGAGAATCCACTTTTGTTTGTATTTGGGGATGATGACAAGAGCAGGATGACCAGCCTGACTGAGGTATTTAGGAAGTGCGCCAACTACATCACCTAATCCGCCAGCTTTTGCAGCGGGATAACATTCTGCACTTATGTGAATTACTTGCATAGAATAGGCTAAACTGTAAAGTTAAACGGCAATTGGGAATAACGAATCCTCGAAATTTAATTTATTTCTAGTGAATTAAATTCGTGTAATTCCACCCGAAACAATAAACTTCATGATTTCATCTGAAG
>JBIKOC010000170.1:0-4782 GCA_044358335.1 Flavobacteriales bacterium
GAATCAGTTCAAGGCGGATATTTGTTTGGGTTCGGCTACTCCATCTTTCGAAAGCTATCACAATGCCCGGCAAGGGAAATACAAGCTCGTTAAACTTGATGAGCGATATGGTGGTTCGGTTTTACCAGATGTTTTTATTAATGATCTGCGCGAAGACACGAAACGTCGTCGAATGAATGGCATTTTCTCGCCAGCATTGGTTCAGGAAATGACGGATACGCTTCAGAAAAAACGTCAGGTAATTCTTTTTCAGAATCGACGAGGGTTTGCGCCGATGATTGAGTGTAATAATTGTCATTGGGTTCCTCATTGTGTTCAATGCGATATTTCACTTACGTATCATAAAGCGATTCATCAACTTCGTTGTCATTACTGCGGATACAGCATGAATGTGCCTTCTTCTTGCGCCGAATGTTCTTCCACCGATTTGCGAATGAAGGGTTTCGGTACCGAGAAAATTGAAGAGGAATTGTCGACCATTTTACCAGAAGCATCTTCTGCTCGAATGGATCTTGATACGACTCGTTCTAAATATGCGTATCACAAGCTCATTGAAGATTTCGAACAACATCGAATTCAAGTGTTGATTGGAACTCAAATGGTCACTAAAGGACTCGATTTTAGTTTGGTTGATTTAGTTGCAGTTTTAAGTGCCGATAGCATGCTTAACTATCCAGATTTTCGTGCTTTTGAACGCAGTTTTCAGTTGTTTTCTCAGGTGGCTGGAAGAGCAGGGCGTAGGGAAATTCCGGGACGAGTGCTCATTCAAACATGGAAGCCCGAACATCCCGTTTTAAAATTCGTTCAAGCTCACGATTACGAAGGTTTCTACGAGCAGGAAATCGAGGAAAGAAAGAGATTTATGTATCCTCCATTTTGTCGATTAATCCACATCACGCTAAAACACGAAGCGACTGACCCCCTCGATCAAGGAGCGGATTTATTAGCTGGATTTTTACGCAAAACCTTTCAGGGGCGCATATTAGGTCCTGAATATCCTCCAGTAGCACGCGTTCGCAATTTGTTTCAGAAGCGCATTCTTATGAAAATCGAACCCGAAGTTTCACTCAAACAAGTGAAATCAGAGCTGCTTCGCCAAATCGACTTATTCTTTAAAGAGTATCCATTGAAGAATTTCCGGGTGATTTTGGACGTAGATCCAGCGAACTAGAATTTTTTATTTTGCGCATAAATTCCCGTAATACTTTGCTGAGAAAGAATGCTGTGTACATTTGAGAAATGAAGCAGCTATTTCTAATTCTTCTGGTTCTTCTCTCTTACAGAGCTTCTGCCCAGATTCCTCACCCTGTGAATGGCGTTCCCGATGAACGTCATCTTATTTATGCCATCACGCAAGTTACCGTGCATAGCACCGCCGATGAAGTTATTACTGACGCGGTTGTTTTAATTCGCGACGGTCGAATTATCGGTTTAGGTAAAGCCCTTGCCATTCCTGCTGGAGCTGTTGTTTTGCCCCAAAATGGCAAACACATGTATCCTACATTTGTTGAACTCCTATCGGGATACGGAATCCCAACTCCTGAAGGAAGAAAACGTCGTTCAGAAGAAACAGCCGAACGCATTGATGCAGGCCCCAACGCTTGGAACATGGCCATTCATCCCGAAACAAATGCATTAGAAAACTTCAGTGTAGATGCTTCGCGCGCTGCTACATTGCGAAAAGCCGGATTTGGTTCTGTATTAATCCATAATCAGGATGGAATCATTCGAGGAACAGGTGCTTTGGTGAGTTTGGCAGATAAAAAACAACAGGAAGTAGTTTTAAAAGATAAAGCCGCATCATTCTTCTCTTTCGACAAAGGAAGCTCCACTCAAGATTATCCTTCCTCTTTGATGGGGAGTATTGCGCTCATCAGACAAACGTTTTACGATGCAAGATGGTATGCTCAAGGCGGCAATGCCCGCTATACCAATCTATCATTGGCAGCTGTTCAAGACCAAGAAAAACTACCCTCATTTTTTTATTGTTCTAATTGGGAAGATGTTTTTCGGATTTCTAAAATAGGGGATGAGTTTGGACGAAAATTCATCCTAGCTGGTGTTGATGATGCCTATCAACGCAGCGCGGAAATTAAGAAAGCAGGCCTCGAACTTATTCTACCTCTCAATCTTCCTGAAGGTTGGGATGTGAACGATACATACGCCGCTCGCCACATTTCATTATCCGAATTATTGCACTGGGAAGCTGCTGCCACTAATGCTGCTGCCATGTATCGAGCAGGAGTTCCCTTTTCGTTTACTACCTCAGGTTTGAAGGACGTGAACCAAACCATGGAAATGCTTGCTAAGGCAGTCAAAGCAGGTTTGCCAGCCAAAGAAGCATTGCGTGCAATTACGTTTACTCCTGCCAAAATGATTGGAGCAGAAAACCGAATTGGGTCACTTAAAGTAGGAATGGAAGCCAGTTTCTTCCTTTCGAGCGACACACTTTTTCATCCTTCTAACCGAATTGTGCAAACTTGGATTCAAGGCACAGCTTACGAATCGGAACCTTTTCAAACCAAAGATTTACGCGGAAAATGGACTTTAACTTCTGAAGGATTTCCGGAATCGATTATAGATATTCGTCAAGGCGCTCCGCGTTATGAAGCAACTATTTTAGTTGGGAAAGAATCGGCAAAAGCTAGTTTGAATTCGAGCGGAAGTCGTGTGGATATTCAGTTTACACATCCTTCTTTTGGAGATCCAGTTCGACTAAACGGCAGCATTTTTTCGAGTGATAAAGAATGGACCATGTCGGGAAAAGGAGCCACATCCATTGGAAAAGAATTTAATTGGACGGCACGTTATTCCGAATCATTTAAAGATAGCACCAAAGCCGATTCTAGCCTAAGTTTCACCATCGATTCACTCCGATTGAAATTCCCTTTTGCTGGATTTGGTGCCGATAGTATTTTCAAAAACGAAACAGTATTGTTTAACAATGCAACCGTTTGGACAAGTGATCAGGCGGGCAAATTAGAACAAACTGATATGCTTATTCATCAAGGAAAAATCGTGGCTATTGGTTCTAAACTCAATGTTTCTTCTTTATTACCAAAAGGAATTAAATGGACAACGGTTGACGCAACAGGAAAGCACATTGCTCCCGGCATTATTGATGAACACTCCCACATTGCTATTACACGTGGTGTGAATGAGGGCAGTCAGAATAATACAGCCGAAGTTCGTATTGGAGATGTCATTGAATGTACCGATCCTGGAATCTATTTTCAATTAGCTGGAGGTGTTACATCGGCCCAATTGCTTCATGGGTCAGCAAATCCTATTGGCGGACAATCGGCTATTATTAAGTTACGCTGGGGAAAAATGCCGGAGGAAATGAAAAATTCAAATGCTCCGGGACACATCAAATTTGCTTTAGGCGAAAATGTCAAACAAAGTAATTGGGGCGATTCCAAAAGATCGCGCTTTCCTCAAACGCGAATGGGAGTGGAGCAGGTATACTATGATGCATTTTTACGTGCAAAAGAGTACCAGAAAAATCGTGATTTATGGGAAAAATCAAGTACAGCTCAACGGAGTAAATTAGAACCATTCCGACGCGATTTGGAATTGGATGCTATTGCCGAAATTATAGATGGGAAACGCAATATTACGTGTCATAGTTATGTGCAATCGGAAGTCAATATGTTGATACATGTGGCCGATAGCATGAAATTTCATGTAAATACCTTCACCCACATTTTGGAAGGATATAAAGTGGCCGATAAAATCAAGGCTCATGGTTCAAATGCATCTACGTTTTCCGATTGGTGGGCATATAAATTTGAAGTGCAGGATGCTATTCCTTACAATGCTGCATTATTAACTCAAGTGGGTGTTAATACTGGAATAAATTCGGATGATACCGAAATGGGAAGGCGATTAAATCAAGAGGCTGCAAAAGCAATTTTATACGGTGGATTATCTCAAGAAGAAGCATTGAAATTGGTTACCATCAATCCAGCTAAGATGTTGAAAATTGATGCAAACACTGGAAGCTTGAAAGTTGGGAAAGATGCTGATATCGTGGTTTGGAGCGATAATCCATTATCAATTTCTGCACGAGTAGAAATGACTTTTGTGGATGGAATTCGGTATTATGATTTTCAACGAAATGATGAGTTGCAAAAGCAAGCCGACACGGAGCGGAAACGTATTACAGCTAAGCTTTTGAAGACAGGTGGGAAAGGAAAGAAACTCAAACAACCTGCTTCTAAAAAACGACACGAATATCACTGCGAAGATGAATATAATGGTGAATTAATGGAAGAGGAGGTATCCAAATGAAAGCATTCAAAACAGTTCTAATTGCAATCTTTTTTGCGTGTACATTTTTAGTTCAAGCGCAACCTAAATCCACTTTATTTCAAGGTGCAATTATCCATACGGAAAATGGAATTATCGAAAATGGTGTTCTAGGAATTCGGGGCGATTCTATTGTTTTAGTGGGCGACGCTCGCCTAGTTCGGATTGATAAATCGGGATACGAGCAAATATTAGATGTTCAAGGACAGCATATTTTTCCTGGATTTATAGCACTTAACAGCTCTATTGGATTAAGAGAAATTGACGCAGTTCGTGCAACACTCGATTATGCCGAAGTTGGTTCTCTGAATGCTCATGTGAGAAGTTTGGCTGCATTCAACACCGATTCACGTATTATACCAACCGTTCGGGCAAATGGAATTCTAACCGTACAAGCCTGTCCACAAGCAGGTTTGATCTGTGGAAGTTCATCTGTGTTTCGCATGAGTGGCTGGAATTGGGAAGATGCCG
>JBIKOC010000171.1:0-4773 GCA_044358335.1 Flavobacteriales bacterium
CAGATTATTGTATTGCAGGATATTCGAAAGCAGAAGGAAAACGAAATCCGGTTAAAGAAATACTTGCAAAAGATTGAGCAGAATAATCTGGAATTGGAACAATTCTCTTATGTGGCAGCACATGATTTAAAGGCACCATTGCGCGCTATTCAAAATCTTACGGAGTTCATAGAAGAAGATATGGAGCAGGTTCCTTCGGGTGTTCGTCAGCACTTTCAGCTAATCAAGAACCGAATAGCTCGCATGGAGAACTTGATTAATGGGTTGTTAGAATATGCACGTGTTGGTAAAAAAGGTGTAAATCTCGAGATTACCAACGTAAAAGAACTCCTAGAGGATATCTTAGAAAACCTTGGCATTGAGAATCGTTCTCGGGTTGAAATAGAGTCGGAATTACCTACTTTATTCACCCACAAATTATTACTAGAACAGGTTTTTGCGAATTTGATCAGTAATGCACATAAATACAATACGAATCCGAGTCCGGTGATTAAAATTGGATCGCGGGATGATGGAAAGCAATTTGAATTTTCGGTGAGCGACAATGGACCAGGAATTCCAGCCGACAGCAAAGAGAAAATTTTTAAAATATTTCAAACATTACAGGCGCGCGATGATTATGAGAGCACGGGTGTAGGATTGTCGATTGTAAAGAAAATCGTCGAAGAAACAGGTTGTGAAATCCATGTAGATTCCGAACCAGGTGAAGGCTGTACGTTCCGATTTACTTGGCCGAGATCGGGTGCAGCTTAGTTGGTTGAAATAGGACGATCGTCCCAAACTTTAGCTCCATCCATTAAATAATCTTCGATACGAGCTTCTCCAATTTTGATACTTACTTTATCGATAAGGAATCTTACTTCGCAACGGTTTTTATCGGGAACTGTAGAGTCGGTATTACGAGTTGTCCCCTCAATGAATCCGATATAAGTTACGTTACCATGAATGGTATCAACTTGAGCTAACTCTACAGAATACCATTTTTCCTTTTCACCAGCATTAACGTGAATGATATTCTTTTTCTTGTTCCAATAGATTGTGAATTCAACAGGTTTAACACCTTCAGAGAACATTTTACTTTTCCCGATTAATGAAGTGCGAGTTTTGGTTCCAGAATATTCAAATCCTTTTTTACTGTGTTGAGCAAAAACAACAGTAGAAAGTGAAAAGAAAAGGATGAGAAGTGTCGCGTATTTTTTCATAGGGTAGGCAAAAATCAAAAATAAGAAATCAAATGATGTAACGCGTATGGTTATCAATTAAGTGAAAAATATTTACACTGGTATATTAATTTATGTATTTTGAGCCGAACTGAAATATCGGGCTATGCGAGTAAAACCTGAAATAAAATATGGCCTATTAGGTGCGTTATTACTCATCATTTGGACTCTTGCCCAATTTTTCGCTGGCTTTCATACTTACCAATTTGCTATCGCACAATACACTGGCTATGGTAATTTCTTGATTGTTTTTATTTGCTTGTGGTTTGGGTTGAAGGAGAAAAGTATTGACTACAAGGGTAAGTTTACTGTTAGAAGAGGAGTTAAAGAGAGCATGTATCAGCTTTTTATTACTGCTTCTGTTTCTTCGCTATTCATGTTCTTATATGATTACAAGATAAATCCACTTTGGGTTGAGGAAATGGTTACGTGGCAGCGTCAAAACAGTAATTCTTTCTCCCTAAATCTATTTCTAGCCAATGATCCTCACGCCGAAGCCATTATACTAAGTAATTCAGAAACCCATTTATGCCTGTACTTTTTAGGGATAGTGGTAGTTGGAACTAGTATGGCATTTATGATTTCAGCTATGATTTCGAAAACAAGCCCTAAAAATGCCTAAATACAAATTGCTTGTTTAAAATTTTAATCCTGCTTCGATTTTGAGTCCTAAGTCTGATTTGTACACTTCTGACTTAAAGAAACGCTGGTATAATCCTGCACCAAGGTAAAATCCAATCTTTGAACGAGTCATAAAATAAAAACTCTGAGAGGGCTCAACACCATAAATGAAGTTCGTGGTTTCGGTATATGTTATAGCAGATCCTATTTGATTTTTCCTGACTAGTTCTTCCACACCTAAAGGAATATTTACATTGAATAGAAAATGGAAATCGCCTCCAATTTTCTTCATTGCTCCTACTCCAATCTTTCCATAATTAAGTTTGGCCGTTTCGTAGCCATTTCTCAAGATAAGTCCTGGATCTATCACATACCTATCCATTGCAACCGAAATTGGAAATGCCCAATTTCCTCTCATCGCTGACGAAACTCCTAGGTAAGATAAACCCCAACCTTCAGCATTAGTTCCAAAAGCTGCGTGAGCTTGGATTAAACTTGTCCATGTTTTTTTCTCTGGAGCTAGCGTATTATTTAATAATATACTTTTCTGCCCTCGAATTTCAGCATAATCTATGAATTCAGGCTGTACAGTTTTCCAGTTACTGTTATTGAAAGATAAAATAACACTTTCTAATACTTTTCTAAGTCGGCGTTCATGACCTGAAGTAACATCGGGGGCAACTTCTTCTGTTTGTGCTTCCGTTTCATATACTTTCCCCCATTTACCCTGTGAATTAGGCTGATAAAATTCAACTTTTAACTCAGCCTTACCTATTTCAGTTGGCCCATCAGTTCGTTCCGAGACTTGAATGAAAACCACACGAATAACTATCGGGATGAGATTCGTATCAGGTGTTACAGCATAGGTATAAAAGTCGGTCAATGACTTTTCTAGACCACCTTGCAATTCAACTTTTTCTTTTTTATTGAACGAGCCTTTGTGAACATATCCAATATCGGCTGAATTCCCACGACCATCTATAACTGCTTTGATGTAGAATTTTTGATCCGACATACGAATCATGCTGTTCTTAAGAACTATCACTTCCTTTTGAGCAATAGCAGATGCTGAAACAAAAAGTAAAAAGAGGACAGCGGAGATTTGTCTAATCACAAGAGCGGAATAAAATCAATTAATGGCTTCAAAAGTAACATGACGAGGATAATAAACAATACCTAAAGTCTTACTTAACGTTTCGAAGCAATATAAGTACTCAAACTCTGACGGTCGGAACTAGCAGGTAAAAGTGGGCTTATTTCAAAAAAATAATTCTCCCGATCAGACACATAATCATAAGCAAACTTGGATAAGATTAATTTATCGGTTGAGGAACTGAACAAAGCAACTAGTTCTTTTATCTGACGAGATTTATAGCACTTAAACCTCGGTATTTGTTGTCGGGCGATGGTTAATCGAGTGGAAGATGAAGTTTCGTTTGCCAATGGTTCTTTGATTGTTCTAAAATCATTATCGTTTACGATACAAGGCGGCGGTGGCAATTGAGCCTGAGTGTTTTTCCGGCTGATGTTTAAAAATTCCTTTAATGCAGCTTGATTTGGAGCATGCGTAAAAACTTGTGTGGCAAAATCGAAATTTGATTCATCATAAACACGTTGATAGGATTTCTTCAGGAATTCCAAACGGTTGTTCTCTATGGTTAAAGCTGTTGCTAATTTCATGCTTTGTGAAGTGGTTAAGCATGTTCTTGCTGCCAATGATAGTGCTGCATCGAACTTATCTTGTTCCGATTTTTGAGTTGCAACATCACGAACAAACATCATGAAATCGTTATCAGATAAAGAAGTCACACAATTCTTCGGTCCGTTGTAATTAGATGCATCCGGATAATTTAAAACTGGAAAGTTGATTTCAAGTGGCTTGGGTGGAATCGGATTACTAGGAACAACAGTCAAAGGCTTTTGACTGGTAGCAATGAAGTCGTGAAGACGAAAAGCACTAGAGAAATAGGCGAATGAGTTATAAACATCGTACACATCTTGCTTATTGAGCAAACGAGGATACGCTGCCATTGCTAAGGAAAGACGATCGTTCTCTTCTGATATATATCCCAGTAATTCAATTAATTGATAGGTAGTGAAGCATTCTCCCCGTACAAAACCATCCACATAATTATAGCGTTGATTCTGAGCTTGCATTAAATTCAAATCGCGTTTTACTTGTTGAAACTGCATCGATGAAACAGCTTGGGTACATGGAGATACTTGAGCAAATAATCCAAAATTCAACAGAAAAGCGATAAAGCTGAAAAGCAATTTATTTTTCATAAGGAGGATATTTCCAAATGGGTATGGTTTTAAAATCCTTGCGAATATACCAAAATAGGGCTCGTGGAATGGTTTGATAGAATACCATGAAAAAAACATCAGGATTTGCTACGTTTGCAGCCTGAAAAACACTCAACCATGGAAACAACTCCAGCAGTAAAACGCACTCCCTTTTATTCAATTCATGAACAATTAGGTGCCAAAATATTACCCTTTGCGGGCTATGAGATGCCAATAACATATGCAGGAGTTATAGCTGAGCATGAATGTGTTCGAAATGGTGTGGGTGTATTTGATGTGAGTCATATGGGAGAATTCATCCTACGAGGTGAACATGCACTCGAGCTAATTCAATTGGTTACTTCGAACGATGCTTCTAAATTAGTTGATGGAAAAGTTCAGTATTCGTGCTTCCCAAATGATCGAGGTGGTATCGTAGATGATCTTTTAGTTTATCGAATTAAAGAAGATCAATACATGTTAGTTGTTAACGCTTCAAACATGGAGAAAGACTGGAATTGGCTTAAGAAACAAGATCGTTGGGGAGTTGATATGGAAGACATCTCCGATCGTACTGCCCTACTCGCCATTCAAGGCCCGAAAGCAGCGGCTACATTGCAAAAACTGACCGAATTAGATCTTTCAG
>JBIKOC010000172.1:0-4737 GCA_044358335.1 Flavobacteriales bacterium
CGAAACATTCACATCGATGTTAGATGAACCATCCAAAGGATCCATCGCAACAATGTATTTTCCAGAAGAAGCTGGTCCATCAAAAAGAATGATATCGTCGTTTTCTTCCGATGCCACGCCTGCACATTCTCCGCCAGATGCTAAAGCAGCCAAGAACTGATCATTGGCGAAAACATCCAGCTTCTTTTGTCCTTCACCTTGAATGTTTTCGGTGCCTGCTTCTCCTAAAATATTGACCAATCCGGCCTTATTTACTTCACGGTTGACGATTTTAGCAGCGATACTAATATCACTCAACAAACTGGACAGCTCACCTTTTGCGTAGGGAAAATCGGCCTGACGCTCGATAATGAACTCCCCCAATGTCACTAAGTTACGGCTTGGACGATACATGCAGAAGTTTGATTTGGGAGGGTAAAGATACTATGTTTTGTTGTGCTTAGATGTGGGCAAAATAAGGGTTTTTAATGTAGCATTAATATTTTCTTCACATTGCAATTCATATTCAGCTGTAAACATGACAGAAGCAGAAACTCAGTATCATGCCATTGCATCGGTAATGCTAGGCTCAGTGAGAAGTCAATTGTTTGGAAAACAATGTTATAAATTGGATGGGAAACCCTATGTCTGTTTTTTTGAGGACAGCATGGTTTTCAAAATAAAAGGACAAGCACATGAACGTGCGTTGCAATTAGATAGCTCCTGTTTATTTGATCCTTCGGGCAAAAAACGTCCAATGAAAGAGTGGGTTCAAGTGAATGTCTCATATTTCCATTAGGAGAGAAATAGCGTTGAAGGCTTTTGTTTATGTTTAGGACTTAAATAAAAAAAAACACCGGAATAAAATCTCCGATGCTTTTGACTTAGAACATAAACCTACACTATTATTTATTAAACATGTTCCTTTTCAGATTGTTCAAAATCAACAATTTAATTGGCAGTTGCATCCACTATTTCTTCTTTTTTGTTTCTGAAAAACAAATGATTATCCACCATATCTAACACAATTGCTTGCTCCTGACTTATACTTCCAGCCAAGATTTGTTTACTTAATTCATTAAGCACTTTTTTCTGAAACAAACGTTTCACTGGACGAGCACCAAACTGTGGATCATATCCCAATTGTGCTAACCAATCAATTGCTTCCTCTGTAGCTTCAATTCGGAAACCTTGTTCCAACAAGAGTGATTGAACACCCATGAATTGCAAACGAACAATCTCTTCCACATTCGCTCTACTTAAAGGTTGAAACATGATGATATCATCTATCCGATTTAAGAACTCAGGACGAATCGTTTTTTTCAAAAGCTCAAAAACCTGCGATTTTGCACTGGCAATCACTTCATCCAAATCTTTATTTCCTAAATCCTCAAAACTTTCTTGAATCAAGTGCGAACCAATATTCGAAGTCATAATAATAATCGTGTTCTTAAAATTCACCACACGACCTTTATTATCTGTCAAACGACCATCGTCTAATACTTGCAATAAAATATTGAAAACATCCGGGTGGGCTTTTTCAATTTCGTCCAGCAAAACCACACTATATGGCTTGCGACGAACAGCTTCGGTTAATTGTCCACCTTCTTCGTAACCCACATATCCCGGAGGCGCTCCAACCAAACGACTTACTGAATGACGTTCTTGGTATTCGCTCATGTCGATACGTGTCATGGCTTGATCGTTATTGAAGAGAAACTCTGCTAATGCTTTCGCCAATTCAGTTTTACCAACACCGGTGGTTCCTAGGAAAATGAAAGATCCAATTGGACGTTTTTTATCTTGCAACCCAGCACGGGCGCGACGAATGGCATCCGACACCGCTTCAATGGCCTCCTCCTGTCCTACCACTCGTTTATGCAATTCGGTTTCGAGGTTGAGTAATTTCTCCCGTTCACTTTGCAACATACTCGAAACTGGAATTCCAGTCCAACGACTCACTACACCAGCAATATCTTCCGCATCAACTTCCTCTTTAATCATGGCTTTGCCACTTTGCGTATCGAGCAATTGTGCACGTAACTTCTCAATTTCAGTTTCGGAATTTTTAATTTTTCCGTAACGTAATTCAGCTACTTTACCAAAATCACCGCTACGTTCGGCCTGCTCTGCTTCGAATTTATATTCGTCGATTAATTGCTTATTCTTTTGAATCTGATCCAACACATCTTTTTCACTCTGCCATTTCGAACGCAAGGATGAACGATCCTGTTCTAGATTGGCAATTTCCTCACTTAATGACGATAATTTCTTCTGGTCATTTTCGCGTTTAATGGCTTCGCGTTCAATTTCGAGCTGACGAATTTTACGTTCCAATTCATCTAATTCCTCAGGTAAAGAATTTATTTCCATCCGAAGTTTCGATGCTGCTTCATCAATTAAATCAATTGCTTTATCGGGCAAGAAACGATCATTAATATACCGTTGACTCATTTCAACAGCAGCAATAATCGCTTCGTCTTTTATGAGCACTTTATGGTGATTTTCGTATTTCTCTTTTAATCCACGTAAAATCGAAATAGCATCAGCAGCATCGGGTTCATCAATTAAAACCTTCTGAAATCTGCGTTCTAGCGCTTTATCTTTTTCGAAATATTTTTGGTATTCATTTAAGGTTGTAGCACCAATTGCACGTAACTCACCACGTGATAAAGCAGGCTTTAAAATGTTAGCTGCATCCATAGCTCCTTCACCACCACCAGCACCAACCAGCGTATGAATCTCATCAATAAATAGCACAATATCACCTTCCGATTCGGTCACTTCTTTTACGACCGATTTTAAGCGTTCCTCAAATTCACCTTTGTATTTAGCACCGGCAATTAAGGCACCCATATCGAGCGAATAAATTTGCTTGCTTTTTAAATTTTCCGGAACATCTCCATTTACAATACGATGCGCTAAACCTTCGGCAATCGCGGTTTTACCAACACCTGGTTCACCAATTAATATTGGATTATTTTTCGTTCTCCGACTTAATATTTGCAAAACCCGACGAATTTCTTCATCCCGTCCAATTACTGGATCCAACTTTCCACTTCTGGCTAATTCGTTGAGGTTTTTCGCATATTTATTCAATGCGTTGTAGGTATCCTCACTTGTTTGAGAAGTTACACGAGCACCTTTGCGCAATTCGGCAACAGCAGCACGCATGTCTTTATCGTTCAATCCCGAATCCTTTAATAAACGGGCAACAGGATCATTCCCGGCTAAAATTCCCAATGCAATATGTTCAATAGAAACAAATTCATCCTTCATTTCCTGCATCAACGATGTAGCTTTAGTTAAAGCCGTTTGTGCCGAATTAGATAAGTAAGGCGAAGCGCCCGACACTTTCGGATATCCTTTCACAATACTTTCTAATGCCGCCACTAATGCAGGCGTATTCACACTTAATTTCTTTAATAAATAAGGCAAAACGTTTTCATCCACTTCCAAAACACCTTTTAGCAAATGCCCGGTTTCAATGGCTTGTTGTCCGTTTTGTGCAGCTATTTGCTGTGCTTGTTGCACCGCTTCTTGCGCTTTAATGGTAAACTGGTTAAAGTTCATATGAGATTAATTTTAGACGATTCGCACTTAACAAGAATCTGCCCTTGCTCCATTCCCCGACAAATAGTCGCAAACAACCGAAAGCAAAGGACAACCTGTCGCTCAATTTTAAATCGAAATGACAACATTTCCGAAATTTGGGCAGTGACCGTGCTTTCGCTTCTAGTCCTCGCAATATGCCATAGCCTTTGGCGAAGGCATAAGCTGTGGGCTAACCGCTCAATCACTACTGCTTACGTGTAGATTGAATTGTTTAGTTAATATCAACATGCTATTTTATAAATCTTTCTTCTTTTTATAATAACCTGTATGTATATTTTAAAAAAGTATCATGAAATTAATACGTGCTTTAAAAATAGATTTAACAGATGTTGGAATTCAAATTCACTAATTGAACTTCAGATGAAACGAAAATCAACACACACATTTGTGGTAGAAATAACAGAAACAGTTTCTTCAGTTTATTCCGAAGAAAGTCCAATCGTAACAACGGGTAAAAACCTGACTGAACTTCAAAATAACATTCAAGAAGCGCTAGAACTAGCAAGCGGTTCAAAAAATAATTCCTATGTGATTATATCGACCTAAAACAGTTTTTCCAATAGTATCGCAATATAAATTCCAAGTTCTTAGCCGTATGAATTGGAATAAATCAAACTTTATTCTCCCATTATGTTCAAGGTCGAAAAAGCCATCTCAGAAACAAACAACTAGAATTCTGATGGGCATTAATGAAATTGGCAGAGAACTTTCCGAAATAAAGTTGATCAACGAATAATTAACAGTAAACATTTTTTCATATTAAATTTTACAAGCTATAATTGAAGGGATATGGATAGAATATATACATGGTAAGTTTGTTTGAAAATCATATAATCATGTATCTACACACATCAATAAAATCCCTACATTCGAAAAAAAATCACATGAAATTTTTATACGTTCTTTTTCTTTGCTTTCCTCTTTTTTCCATTGCACAAACAGGACAAAATTTTCATGATTTTGAAGTCATTACGATAGAAGGTGATACCATTTCATTGTCGCAATATGCAGGTAAGAAACTCATGGTAGTTAACACAGCCAGCTATTGTGCTTACACCCATCAATTCGACGATTTAGAAGCATTATACGAACTTTACAACTCAAACGATTTCGAAATTCTTGGATTCCCATGTAACGAATTTG
>JBIKOC010000173.1:0-4728 GCA_044358335.1 Flavobacteriales bacterium
AAGCACAGCTAAGAAAGAAGATACAAAAGTCAGTACCGAAGATGAAGTGAAAGAGATTGTGTTTGTTTTGGAATCTGGTAAAGTAAAACCAGTAGAAGTTAAAACAGGTATTCAAGACAATAATTACATTCAGATTTTAAGTGGATTGAAAGAAGGGCAAGAAGTTATAACAGGTCCTTATTCAGCCATTTCCAAAATCCTGAAAGAAGGTACGGAAGTAGAAAAAACTACCACAGAAAAGCTTAACCAACGCAAGGAAGAATAAGGTGGGTAGCGTTCGCATACTTCAAATCGAGACAGCTACCACAACATGTTCTGTTGCTTGTGCGGAAGATGGAAATCTGATTGCTTTGAAATCAGTTAATGATGGATATAAGCATGCAGAGAATATATTTGGATTAATTCGTGAAGTTCTTGTAGAAGCAAACTGGCAAACCAGTGATTTGAATGCTATTGCTATTTCTGCTGGTCCAGGATCTTACACTGGATTGCGCATTGGAGTTTCTGCTGCTAAAGGATTATGTTATTCGTTGGACATTCCTCTTATTGCGTCCTCTACACTTTTCACGCTTGCGAATTCGTTCAAGCGTCAGTTCCCTGAGGTTGATACGTATTTATCGCCCATGATTGATGCTCGTCGGATGGAAGTTTATACTGCTATCTATTCGGCCGATTTACATGCCATTAAGTCGGATCATCCACTTATTGTTACCAATCCGGAAGTAATTCCTGAACTTAATGAGCAGGTTGTTACTTTTTTTGGTGATGGTGCAGGAAAATGTACTGAAGTATTAGGCATTCATCCCAATGCCCGATTTGCTGATGGGATAGAACTTTCGGCTCAAGATATGAGTGCATCTGCTTACGAATCTTATCAATTAGGTGCATTTGCTGATTTGGCTTATTTCGAACCTGAATACCTCAAGCCCTATCATGGAACTAAACCGCTTCCCACTACAAATTTTGGGAATGAAATAAAATCATGAAAGCGCTTGTCATACGATCTACAGGTAGCTTCTGCACGGTGAAAACCGATGATGGAGTCATTCGTGAATGCAAGGTTCGTGGAGTATTCCGAATGAAGGGTTTACGCACGACCAATCCGATTGCTGTAGGAGATCGAGTAACGGTGGAAGAATCTGCTGGTGGTGATTATCACGTGATCACAGAAATAGATCCACGGGAGAATTACATCATTCGTCGCTCCATCAATTTGAGTAAGGAAGCTCATATTTTGGCCGCCAATGTCGGACAAGCATTTGTGATTGCCACTGTGAGTTCTCCACGAACCTCGTATGGTTTTATAGATCGAATGTTGATTACTTGTGAGGCTTATCACATTCCCGTTTCGGTAGTGGTGAATAAGTGTGATTTATATGAATCGGATGCTGATTTGGATAAACTAGCAGAGCTTCAAGATATCTATACGCAGGCTGGCTATGAAGTATTAATGGTTTCGGCCAGTACTGGATTTCAATTGGATGAATTAAGAAAGCGGATGGATGGTAAGATCAATTTGTTTACCGGTCATTCAGGAGTTGGAAAATCAACTTTAATAAATGCCTTGAATCCAACATTGGAGTTAAAAACGGGTGATATTTCATCTGCTCACAGCAAAGGTAAACACACCACCACATTTGCTGAGTTATTTGGATTATGGGAAGACACTTGGATTATCGACACTCCTGGAGTGAAAGAATTCGGGATTGTAGATATGAAGAAAGAGGAGATTGGTGATTATTTTCCAGAGATTCGAGCATTATCCGAACACTGTCGCTTTTCGAATTGTATGCACGAAAATGAACCTGGATGCGCGGTAAAAGAAGCTACCGAAGATGGTCGATTCGAAGTTCATCGGTACAATTCCTACCTTGGCCTCCTCCATTCAGAAGAACTTAGTAAAGAATCCTGGGATTAAATTATGAGAGTTGTCGTTCAGCGTGTCACAAGCGCTTCCGTCAGCATTGACGATACCGTTTACAATAAAATCCGACAAGGATTATTGCTTTTAGTTGGCATAGAAGAGCTCGATACGGTAGAAGATTTGGTTTGGCTGGCAGCTAAAATTGTGAACATGCGCATTTTTAGTGATGCAAATGGCTTGATGAATAAAAGTGTAGCAGATGTGTTTGGGGAGATTCTAGTTATTAGTCAGTTTACCTTATTCGCTAGCACAAAAAAGGGTAATCGACCCTCTTTCATTCGCGCTGCCAAGCCTGAATACGCAACGAAATTATATGAAATGTTTTGTGCTCAGCTGAGTCAGGAATTAAGCAGACCAGTTAAAACTGGAGTGTTTGGAGCCGATATGCAAATAGTACTGATGAACGATGGACCTGTTACTATCCTAATTGATAGTAAGAACAGAGAATAAAACTTGGTCATTTTTTTCTACTTTTATGCGGAAATTCCCGACCCATGAAAAGAAAAATACTTGTATTACTCAGTACTATTACGTGTTTGGTTGTTGCACTTTGGCCAAATCAATCGGCGCATTCCAATGGATCAGGCTCAAATCCCGGTTATACAGGTTCGCCTAATGAATTTTCAGGACGTACTTGTTCTGCTGGAGGAAGCTGTCACAGTGGAGGTGCTACCGCTCAAACTGGCTGGGTAACATCTACCGTTCCGGCTTGTGGATATACTCCCGGACAAACTTATTCAGTTACCGTTTTCGTTACATCTCCTGGAAGAACGAAATTTGGTTTCAGTGCTTCTCCACAAATAGCAAATGCAACTCTCGCAGGAACTTTAATTGCAGGAACAGGCATGCAGTTAAATGGTAGCGGAAAGTACATTACTCATACGAGCGCAGGTACTACCCAAACCGGAACTAATAGTCGCACTTGGACTTTCCAGTGGACTGCTCCAACAACAGGAACAGGAACGGTTACTTTTTATGCTGCGATGAATGCTACAAACAGTGGCAACAATAGTTCTGGTGACATTATTTACAGTTCTAATCTAGTTCTTAATGAAGCACCAGCAACACTGAGTATTAATAACAGTGGGGGCACAACGTATTGTCAAAGTTCTCCAGTTACACTTACTTCCAGTATTTCTGGAGGGAACGCTTGGACTAAAGACGGCAATCCTGTTGGTTCACAAAATTCAGTTGTAGCAAGTGGAAGTGGAATTTATGGATTAACCAATACTACAGGTGCATGTGTGCAAACGGCTAGTGTAACTCTAGCAGCAGTATCAGGAGCACCTGTTGTTTCTGATATCCAAGTTGGATCTCAGGGAATTGATTTGTGTGCTGGTCAATCAACTACCTTAACTGCAACTGGATCGGGAGTCACTTGGCAACCTGGCGGACAAACCACTAATACGATTACAGTAAGCGCAGCTGGAACGTATTCGTATTCATTAACCAATGTATGTGGAACAAGTTCTTCTAATTCAGTTGGAATAATCGTAATTCCTTTACCTGAAATTCCTGTCGTAACCACAATTGGTAATATAACTGAAGCTTGTGATGGAGAAACTATTGTGTTAACTGCTTCAAATATTGGAAGCAATCAAGCACTTTGGCTACCCGGCGATTTAACAACATCTACAATAGATGCAACACAAACAGGAACTTATTCTGTAACATATACTAATGCTTGTGGTACATCCGAAAGCACAGATATTGATTTAACTTTTAATCAACTACCCGAAACTCCGAGTATCATTTTGAATATCGATTTAGATTTGGAGGCAACTATTGATGCTTCATTTTATGAATGGTATCTCAATGGAACTTTGATCGACGGAGCTGTAGATCAAGTATTAACTCCAAGTGGTGTAGGATTTTACACCGTTAAAGCCATTTCGGGTAATGATTGTGTAAGTGAACTCTCAGCTGCATTCGAGGTAACTGCATTAGGATTGAGCAATATTTCAGGAACGAACATTCGTATTTTCCCTAATCCAAGTGATGGGAATATTCAGCTGACTGGAATTACTAAGCAAACTTCGTTTCAAGTTTACGATGCTACAGGTAAAAGCATAAAAAACTTTGTTGCAACAACTAATTCGCAACAATCAATTGATTTGAATCTTCCATCTGGTTTGTATTTCATCCGAAGCGATAATTGGAATTCCACATTAGTAGTGGAATAATTGCCCTCGGTTCTTGATTATTCTATCACTCGCATTAAATAAATGGGTGCTGCCCCCTAAAAAGGGCAGCATTTTTTTTGCAATCTAGTATTTAGTAAGCTTGAAGCTGTTATGTTTTTATCACTTTGGTAATTTATTGATATTAATATTGTCATATGTTCCTATTATTAATTTAATGCGTGTATTATTTGCATAGTATCGCCCCAATCTATATGTTTGCAGCAATTAGTTCATTTCATTGTAGGGTGTTGAAACGGCAGACAAACCCTCTTGTCTCGAGGGTGAGGATTAACAGGAAAAACGATGTTTAACAGGTTGACCACTCCATTCTGCTTGCAGAATCTGAACATTGGCTAACTGCCTTGTGGAGGTTCGAGTCCTTCTCCTACAGCGAATCCCCTAATACCCAGCCCCGGCGTTTGTGATGGTTCGTCGGGGCTATTTTTTGGGGAATTACTCTGAGTATTTATCGAGCAAATAAAGCAGTGCTGCAATAGAAGCAGCACCTAATTCCAATTCGCGCTTGTTAACCTTATCGAAAGTATCGGAAGCCGCATGATGTAAATCAAAGTAACGCTGAGAATCGGGTATGTATCCTAAACAAACGGTGCCTTGTTTCTT
>JBIKOC010000174.1:0-4717 GCA_044358335.1 Flavobacteriales bacterium
TGATAATCGAAAAGGAAAAGGGAGTTTAAAAGAATTCCCATAAATCCATTTAATCGCATATCGAATCGGTTCAATAAAATATGTAATTGATTTACTGCATTTTGAGCTTCTTTTGAAGAATCTTGAATTAGCTTTAATTGTGTGTTTTTGAATTCTTGTTTAGCGATAATATTAATTAATGCTAAATGATGAGCTATGACTTTCGGCATATCAGAATGTCGACGATGAATGCTATTCACTATTCTAATATGTTGACCCAATACTGCCATATTGAGCCCAATAGAAGCTAATAAAAGTGAAACAGGGGCAAGCTGAATTAGGTAAGCCGCCCAAAGAATGATGGTAATTGCAGGGAAAATATAACGGCCCCATTTTACCAGCGGTTTATTCAACAAAGGAAGCGATTCATTGAGCCAATTTGTACTTTGCGCAACGGATGCAGGTTGCTCAGTTTCACTGATGCCGGCCACTCTAAACTGTAAAAGAAATGATGGGTCCTGGGCTAATTCAGCAACTATTTCTTGTCTCTCACGAATTTTCTCAATTGAAGGAGAAGCTTGTAGGATTGATTCAGCTAGGCCTTTTCTACCATCTGAACTTAACGTGCGATTGAGATAATGCCATAAACTTTTGCGTCCAAATACATCTAAATCGTGGGCATATGGATGTTTTAAGTCGAGCAGATCTAATCCAGTGTCTATTCCTGATGGCAAACCAGCTAGACTATTTGTTTCGAGTTTTAGAAGGATTAAGGCAGTATCGAGTTGATGAAGCTCTTTTTTTAGTTCAAGGCTTTTCTTAACTGCTAGGAGAAAGCTAACCAATGCAGCAAGGAACAAGATAATTCCTTCGCTTATATGTTCTTTCGCAAAGAGGTATACTGCAATAGGAAAAAGCAGGAATAAAGCTAAACGAATAAAAGCAATGCGACGAATTGTGTTTTTTAACAAATGATGCTTAATACGCGTGCTTTTATCTTCTTGCGCGTACCAATTTTCTGGAGCTAGTTGGGACATAAAATACAGTTGGATAGTATGAGTATATGATTGGGACAATTTATTTCATCCAACGCATAATAAAATCATTCATGAAATATCCATCACCAATATCGAAATCGGCTACTTGTTCTATGACAAATCCCATTTTGAAATAAAAGTTAATGGCTTGGTAATTTTGACGGTTTACCTGCAAACGAATTTCTTTGAGCTCAAGAAATTGATTTAATATTAATTGGAAAGCATGAGTTCCACTTCCTTTTCTTTGCTTGGTTTGTAGTAGATAGAATTTATGAATAAATGCACTTTTTGAATCCAATAGTTCGATTCCTATAAATCCAATCGGTTTCTCATCTTCCACTAGAATATAAAAAAGCTGCTTCCTTTCTTCTAGTTGAGCATGGAGTGTTTCAATGGAGTACATTTTATTGAGCATAAACTCGACCTGTATTTCCCCTATAATTGCAGGGTAATGTTTTCTCCAAATTATTTCAGCCAATTCGCGAATAAGTTGAGCATTCGAAGCTGTTGCTTTTAGTAATTGCATTTTCAAAGATAAGAAATCCAATTCTATCAATTTAGTATCCGTGCTAGCACATATACAAAACTCGTGGAGTTGGGTATTTGTAGTATCTATAACTTAAAATGCATTTGAGAATAAACTTATTCGAGCGTTTAAGCTCCTATTAAAGTTCTTGTGATTCCCATCGTGCTGGTTGGCTTATAGCTCGTTGGTTGTATATTAATCGAACTATCTTTTTATTAAACAAATTTACCCGTTTAATTAGTTTCCATCCAACGTTTAAAATCAGCTGCTTTGTCTTTACTAATTGTAATCTCCGGGTGATCTTTTCGTTTGAGATAAATGTGGATTTTACCCAAGTAATCTGTTTCAAATTTTGCAATATGTTTACAGTTCAGAAGAAATTGTCTATTAGCCCGATAAAATATGGTTGGATTAATTAATTCTTCAATTTCATCTAATGATCGAAACTCCGTTACAAATTGGTGTCCCTGAATATCGGTAAGGAAAATGATTTCTTCTTTTTGAAAATACTCTATATCCGTTGCTGGAACTGGAACAACTGATTTTCCGCTGTAAACCAAAAATCGTTGTTTAAATGTGTTTGGATTCATTTTTCCAATCAACATTTCATGAAGCTGGGTGGTAAAATCTGTGTTCTGATATTTTTCCTGTAGAAAATGAAATTTATCAAAGGCGCGTTTTAAATCTTCAACCGATATAGGTTTTAATAAATAATCCACACTGTTTAAACGAAAAGCCCTAAGCGCATATTCATCAAATGCTGTAGTGAAAATAATTGGAATGTCACGAGGTAATTTTTCTAGTGCAGTAAAGCTAACACCATCACTCAGTTGGATATCAGCTAATACTAGGTCAGGTTTTGGGTTATTAGAAATGAAAGAAAGTGTCTCTCGAATACTTGCCAATGGTCCCATAACGGAAGCATTGGGCTCTATTTCTCTTAATTGGAGAGCCAAATTTTGAGCAATTATTGGCTCATCTTCTAAAATCAGAATTTGCATTTATTTAGGTTCCAAAATGAAATGACTAATCTCGTCAATAAATATTCAGTAATGGCAATTTAACAATAAATTCATTAACCTCTTGGGTATATGTTACAGGGATTGAAGAGTGGAAAGCATAAAGATTGGTCAATTGAATTAATCCTTCTCCATTACTCGGAATCATACTCGGTCGAGTTTGAAGTGAATTACTTACTTCAAGTATATTTTGATTTACACCAAATGTAATATGTAGAGGCTTTTCGGGATGAATCTCGTTGTGTTTTATTGCATTATCAATTAGCATTTGAAGTGTAACGGTAACTATTCCTTTCGATCGATTTTCTTCAGTTAGTTTATTGTGTATTTGAATCCCTTCGCCATATCTGATTTTTAGTAAATCAATATAGTGTTGAATAAACTCAAGTTCAGTTTGAATGGGAACAATTTCATTTTCCTTATTTTGAATTACATATCGATACACTTTTGCTAAATGACCTATGTATTCATTTGCTAATTTTGGATTACTATTGATTAAGCCTTGTAAGGACGAAAATGAATTAAATAAAAAATGTGGATTTACTTGGTTTTTTAAATGGTGATATTGCATTCGAATCTTTTCTTGCTCAAGCTTTTCAGCTCGAATAAGTGTTTCTTTCCAACGATGAATGATGTAATTACTTATTACTGCTAAATTAACCGTTAGTGCAATAAATACATCCATTGCCGATAAAATAACGCGTGTAATTTCATCGGGATGATAGGGAAATCGATCTCCAACTACTTCTCGTCCTATCATTCTAATAATGAGCAACAATGTTGTTCCAGTAAAGAGTTGAATGATAATTCTTAAAGGGGTGTTTTTGTTAAAGGGCAGTACTTTATCGAGTTGCTGGTTGATGTTTGCAAAAAAGGTCCACACCAACACAATGATGCTCCATGTAAAAAACATTAATCCAAAATTCTGGAGGAATGTAAGATGAAGTTTCACTACTGATAAGCGAATAAAGAAGCCCATCACAGAAAGTAATGTAGCTACAATTAAGCGAAGTCGCCAGTTTTTAGGAATGTTCATTTATGAAGAATTATACCGTCTTCCATTTCAATAATCCGATCGGTTTGTAGAGCAAATTCATGGTCATGTGTAACTGTAATAATTGTTTGACCATTTTCGGATGCTAATTTTTTCAGTATATCTAATACAATTAATGAATTAGTTTTATCGAGATTTCCAGTTGGTTCATCACCCATAATCACTGCTGGATCATTTATTAATGCTCGAGCAATTGCAACACGTTGTTGTTGTCCGCCTGAGAGTTTCGATGCTGAATTTTTCGCATAATCGCCCATTCCTACCAAGCGAAGTTTTTCCATTGCTCGATGTTCAATTTCTTCTTCTGAATATTCTCCTAATTTTAGTGCTGGGAGTGAAACATTTTCTAATGCTGAAAATTCTGGTAAAAGGAAATGAAATTGAAATACGAAACCTAAATTTTTATTCCTAAATCGGGCTAATTCATCTTGCGAAAGTCCGGTTACTTGCTGATTTCCAAGGACAAGTTTACCTTCATAATCGGTGTCCATGGTTGACAAAACATAAAGTAAAGTCGATTTCCCGCAACCCGATTTTCCAACGAGTGATACAAAACTACCTTTCTCCACATCAAACGAAATATCTTTCAATACTTGGAAAGTAATTGGATCGTGGAAATATTTAATGATATGTTGAGCAGATATGGCGTTCATTTTTCTTTATTTAAAAATCAACCTCGTATAATAGCTACAGGATCAACTTTTGATGCCTTTTTAGAAGGGAAATATCCAGCAAATAATGTGGTAATAAATCCGAAGAAAATACCTAAGAAATAATGCTTGAACTTATAGCTTACTGGAAAAGTATCTAACTTAATTATATCTCTTGCAGGGAAAGGAATTTGATCAATTCCATAACTAATTAAAGCACCTAAAGCAACTCCCATTAATGCTCCTATAATTCCAATAATTACACTTTGAAAAAGAAAAATACTTATTATGTTTTTCCCCTCAAAGCCAGTTGCTTTCATGATTGCGATATCGCGCATTTTATTCACGACAGTCATATTCATGATATTATAAATTCCAAAACCAGCTACAATTAACATAGTTACTGCAACAACATAAGTCATTGAATTACGAACGACTTCACCAGCTAAAAT
>JBIKOC010000175.1:0-4711 GCA_044358335.1 Flavobacteriales bacterium
TTGCTACGTTATCCTTTTGAGTGCGAAGAAGCACAGGCTTTGAATCGTGAAATACATGAAACGATTTATTATGCAGCCATGACAGCTTCGAAGGATTTGGCTATCAAAGATGGTCATTACGAAAGCTATCCTGGATCTCCGGTTTCGAAAGGAATTTTCCAATACGATATGTGGAATGTTACTCCAACGAAGCGCTGGGAATGGGATGTATTGAAAGAAGAAGTAGCTAAATATGGCGTTCGTAACTCCTTATTGTTAGCCCCAATGCCAACTGCATCAACTTCTCAAGTATTAGGTAATAACGAATGTTTCGAGCCATATACTAGCAATATCTACACACGTCGCGTACTTTCTGGTGAATTCATCATTGTGAATAAGCACTTGCTTCGTGACTTGGTTGATTTAGGTGTTTGGAATGAGCAATTGAAAGACAAGATAATTGGTGCAAACGGCTCCATTCAGGGTATTGTAGAGATTCCTGATAACATCAAGGAATTGTACAAAACGGTTTGGGAGATTCGTCAACGTACCATCATTGATATGGCTGCAGATCGTGGAGCATTTATCTGCCAATCGCAGTCGCTTAATATCTTTATGGAATCAGCAAATATGGCTAAGTTAACTTCTATGCACTTTTATGCTTGGAAGAAAGGCTTGAAAACAGGTATGTATTACTTGCGTTCGAAAGCAGCAGCTGATGCGATTAAGTTTACCGTTCCATCTCAAGCTGAGCCACAAAAGGTTGCAGTAGTTGCAGAAGTTCAAAATGTAATGGTGATGGATACTCAAGGCGAAATTTCGTGCTCTCTAGATAATCCAGAAGGTTGCGAGGCTTGTGGCAGCTAAGTAATACTTGTTGGTTGTAGAAAAGCCCCTGTCCAAAATTTGGACAGGGGCTTTTTGTTTTAACTAGAAAAGAAGTGGCGTCGGTAAATCCAGAAAGATGAAAGACGCTTCTCATCAAACCATCCGGGATAGTCTCAACCAAAAAACACGACCCATGCGACTACCGAACGCCACTAAAAGAATAAAAATAGAGAAAGCAATATATACTTTCAAGACTCAGCAAAAATAATCTCTTTTAAAATGAAAAAAACAGTTCTTTAACTAGAATATTATTTAAAAAAAACAGAAGAAAGAAAAGTTCGGAGGATTTTAGTTTGCTCAATTACTGCATATTACAAAGTAGAGAGAGAAAAAAGAAACGCTGGAAACATTTTTATTGCACTTTGTTTCCATAGTTCCCGATTCGTTTTACCTTTGCGGCGATGAACGAAAAGCTTGAACATATCATTCAACAAGCACGATCTATTTTCATGCGTTGCGGAATTCGCAGTGTTACAATGGATGATGTTTGCCGAGAGATGCGGATTTCCAAAAAGACGCTCTACCAGCATGTGCATGATAAGACCGATTTGGTGAATCAAACTATGCGCTCAGAAATTGCCAAAGACGAAGTGGAAGTGAGTACGCTTATTTCACAAGGATTGAGCGCTATAGATGAGATGTTTGAAGTGACCCAAATTGTTTCAGAAAAAATCAGAAACATTCATCCTTCCATTCTTTTCGACATGCAGAAATATTACCCCGAAGCTTGGGAGATGATGCGCATTCATAGGAATGACTTTATTGAACGTGTTATACAAAAAAACATTCAAAAAGGCCAAGTAGAAGGTGTTTACCGCACCAATATGAATGAAGTGATAGTATCCCGATTGTTTGCAACCAAAATAGATGTGCTCTCTGACAATCATTTTTTTGAAGGCACTGGGTTAACTATGACACAAGTGAACTTCGAACACTTGACCTATCATTTATATGGTATATCAACCCCAAAAGGCATTCATTACTTAGAACAAAAACTTTCCAATCTTAATCCCCAATCCTTATGAAAAACAAAGTGCTGCTGCTCCTGCTGATGCTCACAGCCGGACTTCATGCGCAAACGAACGAACAAGGGAGTTTTACACTTCCTCAAGCGATCGATTTTGCATTGAAGAATGGATATAGTGTCAAGAATGCTGCAACGGATATTGAAATAGCCAAAAAGAAAGTGGCTGAAATCCGTGGAATTGGTATTCCACAGTTGAGAACGGAGGCTTCTTTCCAAAATTTTGTTGAAGTACCTGTTAGCATTATTTCTGCGAATGCATTCAATCCGCTTGCTCCTGAAGGAACTTATTTGCGAATTCCTTTTGGTGTGAAATACAATGCTAGCATTGGCTATACGGCTTCCTGGCTGGCATTTAGTGGTGAATACTTAGTTGGTTTACAGGCATCTAAAACATACGTAGATATTTCGCAAGCCAATTTGAGGAAAAGCGAAATCGAAGTTAAAGAAAGCGTTACTAAGGCTTACAACTTGGTGCTAATTCTCAAAGAGAACAAACGTATTCTTTCAGAAAACATCGCTTCCCTTGACCAATCAATCGAACAAACATCAGCCTATAATAAGGAAGGATTTGTGGAAGAGATGGATGTGGATCGTTTGCGTTTACTGAAAAACAATTTGAGTACTACACTTACCACATTAGAACAGCAAACCACCATCGCCGAAAAATTGCTCAAATTCCAAATGGGTTATGATGTGAATGTCGCGATTTCATTAACAGAAACACTGGATAACTTAGTTTCAAATGCTAAATCGGGTGTAGATGTGGAACCCAAATTTGATCCGGCCAACAACATCGACCGAATATTAATTGGCAAAGCACTTAACCTTCAAAAACTCGAAGTTAAAAGACAAAAAGCAAATTACCTACCTACGTTGAGTACCTTTTACACTTGGAAAGAAAGTCGAATTACCAACGATTTCGATCAACTTAACAACAATCTATTTCGTGTTCCTGGTGGGACAATTTTAGGCGTAAACCTGAGCATGCCTGTTTTTCAAGGTTTGAGTCAGTCGGCACGAGTAAAACAAGCAAAGCTGAATCTGAAAAAGTTAGAAGTTCAGCAAATTCAAGCAGAACAAGGCATTGCATTACAATCGTCGCAAAGTTGGACAGCTTATGCTGCAGCTTTAAGTGGTTTACGCAACACACAGGAATCTGTTGGATTAGCAACACGCATTCGTGATCGAGCTAAAATCAAGTATCAAGAAGGAGTAGGATCGAGTTTGGAGGTTATTCAAGCCGAAAACGATCTGCTTTCTTCTCAATCAAATTACATCAACGCCGTTCAGCAATTGTTGGAGACACGCGTAACCCTAGATAAAAACCTGAACAAATTCTGATACCCGAATTCGAACAAATGAAAAAGCTCCTATATATCTCCATAACGCTGCTAGTTGCAGCATGTTCATCCGGAAATGATCTGGAAAAAAAGAAATCTCAGCTTGCAGATTATCAAGCTCAGCATGATGAATTAAAAGTAAAGATTGCTGAACTCGAAAAAGAAATTGCTTTACTCGATACTGCAGCTGAAGTGCGTAAACCAAAACTTGTAACCCTCACTCCTATCGTTACGGGTGAGTTTAACCACTTTATTGACGTTCAAGGAACAGTTGATTCGGAAGAAAATATTTCGATTCAACCTGGAATGCCAGGATTAGTTACACGTGTAACTGTTCACGAAGGTGACATGGTTTCGACCGGACAAGTATTGGCTGAGGTTGACAACAAAACCATTCGTGAGAGTATGGCCCAATTGCAAACCAATTTGGATTTTGCTAAAACGGCTTTCGAGAAACAACAACGCCTTTGGAACCAAAAGATCGGAACAGAAATTCAGTTTTTACAAAGTAAAACCCAATACGAATCGCTTCAAAAGAGCATGTCGACTTTACAAGCGCAATTGGATATGAGTCGAATTAAATCACCTATTTCGGGTGTTGTTGATGCGGTAAACGTGAAAGTAGGCGAGTTTGCAGCACCAGGTATTGGCGGAGCATTTCGTGTAGTAAATTTTAGCAAAATGAAAGTGAAAGCTAAAGTGGCCGATTCCTATATCGGTAAAGTGAAAGCTGGGAATCCTGTTCGGATTATTTTATCTGACATTAACGATACCATCCAAGGTAAAATCAGCTATGTGAGCAAAGTAGTTAACCCAATGACACGCACATTTGATATTGAAATTTCTATCGGAGTGACCAATTCAGATGTTCGTCCAAATATGTTAGCGACACTTAACATAAATGATGAAAATCTGCCAAATACAATGAGTGTGTTGTCGAATTTGGTTCAAAGAGACGCATCGGGTAACTATTATATGATGGTAGCCGAAGGTGCTGGAGATAAGATGACTGCTCATAAGAAAATTGTTTCTACCGGAATTTCTTATGGTGATAAGATTGTGATTGCCGAAGGACTCAATGGAAGTGAAAAACTGATTCTGTCGGGCTATCAGGAAGTTGTTGACGGACAATTGATTTCCCTTAAATAATTCCCGGATTTAATCCCAACCCATCATGGAAAAGGAACATATAAAGTATTTCAAACCCACCAATTGGGCGATTAATAACAGTACTGCGATTTACATTTTCACCGTATTGATTTCCCTAGCTGGTATTATCATATTCCAACGGATTCCGAAAGAGAAATTTCCGGATATCGTTGTTCCAACCATTTTCGTTTCGACGATTTATCCCGGAGCTAGTCCAGAGGATATTGAAAACCTTATTACCAAGCCGATTGAGAAAGAGGTGAAATCGGTATCGGGCATTAAAAAAGTATCATCGAATTCGATTCAGGACTTTTCACTAGTAGTGGTG
>JBIKOC010000176.1:0-4692 GCA_044358335.1 Flavobacteriales bacterium
CTGACACACAGGTAGCAAGCACGCTTGATTTTTCCTGCATCGTTAACAATGGTCGAGTATCGTAAGCCATCACCCAAGCGACAGGAACGTGAACCGGAGATGGAAGTAAGTCGGCCATGAACATGATTTTGTGTCCGTTGCTCGACAAAACGGGTAACATCATGGATTCGGTATGTCCGCTCACTTTTTCTACTGAGAAACCCGGGAATAATTCGTTCGATTCGAGAAATTTCAGTTGTCCGGATTCTTGAATAGGAAGAATATTCTCTTTTAGAAACGATGCTTTTTCGCGAGGGTTGGGTTCATTTGCCCATTTCCAATGTTCTTGGTTAGACCAATACACGGCATTTTTGAACGCAGGACGATAACCTGAACGGGCATCATCCCATTCAATACTACCGCCACAATGATCAAAATGCAAGTGAGTAAGAAACACATCCGTAATATCATCCCGATGGAAACCCGCCTTTTTCAAAGATGCATCAAGCGAATCATCGCCATGCAAATCGTAATGAGAAAAGAATTTTTCATCCTGTTTGTTCCCCATACCGTTGTCGATTAACACAAGTCGGCTTCCTTCCTGAACAAGTAAACAACGCATTGCCCAAGAGCAAAGATTATTGGCATCGGCAGGATAACTTTTGCTCCATAAAGATTTAGGAACAACGCCAAACATAGCGCCGCCATCGAGTTTAAAATGGCCGGTATTAATGGGGAATAACTGCATACTTGAAAGATTGAAAATCGAAATTAATTGACCACAGCGGGATGTTCACAAATTGAGAAGAAAACACTATCCCGCAAAATGACAGGGGCTAAATTTACCGTAAAATTTGAGGAATGAAGGTTCATTTGATTGCAATTGGAGGAAGTGCGATGCATAATCTGGCAATAGCCATGTGCAAAAAGGGTTATGAGGTTAGTGGGTCGGATGATGAAGTGTTTGAACCTTCTAAATCAAGGTTGTTGGCATTGGGACTGTTACCCAAAGAAGAAGGTTGGTTTCCTGAAAAAATACATGCTGAATTAGATGCTGTGATTCTAGGAATGCATGCTCGAGTTGATAATCCTGAATTGATTCGTGCGCAGGAATTAGGTTTGAAGATATATTCTTATCCTGGATATATTTACAGTCAGAGTACCGATAAAACCCGTGTGGTAATAGGTGGCAGTCATGGTAAAACATCGATTACTGCTATGATACTTCACGCTTTGCATACCAATCAAATGGACTGTGATTATTTGGTTGGTGCTCAATTGAAGGGGTTTGATACGATGGTTAGGATTACAGCAGAGGCGCCTCGTATATTATTGGAAGGAGATGAATATTTGGCTTCTCCAATCGAACGAGTTCCTAAATTTCACTTGTACTTCCCACATATTGCTCTGTTAAGTGGAGTAGCTTGGGATCACATTAACGTTTTCCCAACGTTTGCTAATTATGTAGAGCAATTCCAGATTTTCACCGAGAAGATTGAGTCGAATGGAACTTTAATTTTTTACGATGGTGATGCAGAATTGGTGAAGATTGCTGCGCAGTGCAGAACAGATATTCGATTGCAACCGTATCACGAGCATGCTTCCGAAATACTCGATGGTGTTACTTATCTGGTTGCCGGTGAAGAACGAATTCCGTTGAAGATTTTCGGTAAACACAACTTACAGAATTTGAATGGGGCGATGTTGGTGTGCGAGGAATTAGGAATGAAGCGTGCCGATTTTTACCAAGCTATTCAATCATTTTCGGGAGCAGCTAAGCGACTTGAATTAGTGTATGGTGGTGATGGCACGAGCATTTTCAAGGACTTTGCACATTCTCCTTCAAAACTAAAAGCGACTACAGATGCGGTAAGAGAGCAATTCCCTTGAATGAGGAGTTTCTTTTGGAATACAAGAATTCCATGGCGAAAGCCGATAAAGCGTTCATCTACTTCAATCCACACACAGTAGCACATAAAAAATTAAAGCCGATCACACCTGAACAGGTAAGAGCGGCTTTTGGAAGTGATAACGTGACTGTTTATGATGATTCAGCTCGTTTGTTGGAAGATTTAAAACTAGAAAACTGGTCTAATTCCAATTTACTGATGATGAGTTCAGGGAATTTTGATGGATTAAATTTCGAGCAGTTACCTACTATTTTGGAGATAAAAAGCTAAGATTTTGAACTAGGCTTAGTACTTCTTTTCTCCAACATAGCATTGCGTTTAATAATCATACGCGTAATGGCTCCTGAATAAAAAACACCAAGAACTAAAGTGCCGATGAACGTGAATAATACCCAGGGCATTTCAAATGGGAAGTTATCTGGATTCTGACCTTTGCTCTTAAATTCTTCTATCCGTTCCCCAGCAAATCTTACTTTGAACATCGTATCTAAGTAAAAAAGATAGTAATAGATAAAAAGAGAATAGAGAACAGCAAATAATGCTGCAATAGATGCCCCACTCTTAAACATTTCTTTAAACGGAATGCTTTCGGTATAGCTGAGTTTTCGCCTCTCCTCCATTCCTCTGTACATCCCTATTAACATGAATGCTGTTATAGGTAAAAATGGATATTTACCGAGCGGGCCATCCACCCAACCAGTTAAAAGAAGTAACGTTTTCCAAATAATAGAAAGCGCTAAAATTAGCAATGTCCCTCTAGTTTCCGGTTTCATGATTAGCCATTCATTGCAATCAGGAACTCTTCATTGCTGATTGTGCCGTTCATTTGTTGGCGGATGAATTCCATTGCTTCAACTGTGTTCATATCACTCAGGTGATTACGAAGAATCCACATACGTTGAAGGGTTTCTTTATCTACCAAAAGATCATCACGACGAGTAGAAGAAGCCGTTAAGTCGATAGCAGGGAACACACGTTTGTTGGCCAGTTTACGATCCAACTGAAGTTCCATGTTACCTGTTCCTTTGAATTCCTCAAAGATTACTTCGTCCATTTTAGAACCAGTATCAATTAAGGCTGTAGCGAGAATGGTTAAAGAACCGCCTTTTTCGATTTTACGCGCTGCACCAAAGAAGCGTTTAGGTTTATGAAGTGCGTTTGCATCTACACCACCTGATAATACTTTTCCTGAAGCTGGTTGAACGGTGTTATAAGCACGAGCCAAACGGGTGATGGAATCGAGAAGAATAACTACATCTTGACCACATTCTACCATTCGTTTCGCTTTTTCGAGAACGATGTTGGCGATTTTCACATGACGCTCAGCAGGCTCATCGAACGTAGAAGAAATAACTTCTGCCTTTACACTGCGAGCCATATCAGTAACCTCTTCTGGTCGTTCATCAATTAAAAGAATGATGAGGTAAACTTCCGGATGGTTATCGGCAATCGCATTTGCAACTTCTTTTAGAAGAACTGTTTTTCCAGTTTTAGGTTGAGCCACGATTAGTCCACGTTGACCTTTACCAATTGGTGTAAACAAGTCCATCACACGAGTCGACATAGTTCCTTGCTTGTGTCCGGTGAGCTTCAATTTCTCATCCGGGAACATCGGAGTTAGAAAATCGAAAGGAACTCGATCACGCACATAAGAAGGATCGCGACCATTGATTTTATCAATTCGGGTAAGTGGGAAATATTTTTCTCCTTCACGAGGAGCGCGAACGCCACCGTCGACTGTATCACCGGTTTTCAAGCCATACAGTTTTACCTGAGCTTGAGAAACATATACATCATCGGGTGAAGCGAGGTAGTTATAATCAGAAGAACGTAAGAAGCCATAACCATCGGGCATCATTTCAAGAACACCTTCGGTTGCAACCGTCAAATCGAGATTCAACAAAGGATCGATAGGCGTATTGTTTTCGACGTTGGGTTGTTGTTGATTCGGATTTTGATTTTGGTTAGGATTCCGATGTTGATGCTGAGGGCGTTGCATTTGCTGCCTCTGCTGGTTTTGATTCGGATTTTGGTTTTGCCAGTTTCCACGCTGTTGTTGTGGATTTTGACCTTGATTCTGCTGCTGATTTTGATTCTGCTGCGGATTCTGATTTTGTTGTTGATTCTGCTGAGGATATTGCTGAGCAGGTGGTGTTTGTTGTTGCTGTTGTGGAGCAGAAGCAGGAGGTGTTTGTCCGGCTGGTGGCTGATAATTAGCTAGATTATCGGACCGTTTATCGAAGAGTGATCTATTGGTACGATCACGGCGTTCGTTGCGTATAATTTTGCCATCAGGATGAGGAGTAGGAACATTGCGAACTACTTCTACTTCGGCAGGTGGAGGTGTGTTAGTCTTTTCTGGAGATACTTCCGAAGTAGGATTTGCTAAGTCTGTTCGTTTAATTGGGAGTGGTTGACGAACGTGCGGTTTAGGAGAGGGGGCAGGTGATTGAGCTGCTGGTTCTTCTACTTTTTCGGGAATAACTGCAGGAGGAACTTTAGATGCATTTGGACGGCGACCGCGAAGTGGTTTAACTTCTGTTGGAGCCGGTTTTTCTTCCGTTACTTTTTTAGCTACGGGTGTTTTTTCAGCGGGTGTTTTTTCGTCCCGAATTGCTTGAGTTGCTAGCTTTCTAACTTCAGCCGGATCGAGCGTAATTCTAACCGTCTCGACGTTTTTCTTAGGTGTGACATCAGCAGCAGGCGTATTAGCCGCTTTGGCACTTTCTTCTTTCTTTTTCAATCGACTGGCTTCAGTAGGGTTAAGTGCCTGTTCATCCAAAATCCGGTATACCAGATCTTG
>JBIKOC010000177.1:0-4683 GCA_044358335.1 Flavobacteriales bacterium
TTTCCCCTGATGAGGTTCGTGTTGTCCTCAAGGAAATTGCCGCTGAACTTGGCGCAGTTTCTGTTAAAGACATGGGGAAGGTGATGGGGGCAGCTTCCCAAAAGCTCGCTGGTCGTGCCGATGGTAAACTGATCTCCACCTTAGTAAAAGAAATATTAAGTTAGTGTTAGTTTGGTTGTTGTAATTAAGACAGAGCCCCTTTTTGGGGCTTTGTTGTTTTATAACCGTTCTAGTTTTGCAGGAATTTCTGAAGTGCAAGAATGGCTGATTTGTTTTCGGGTAGTTTTGTCGCCAGGCGGATTCGTTTCTTCTCCAAAGATGTAAGATGGAAATTCATCGAAATGATCTCATCACTTGGATGGGAAGGTGGATTTAAATCGAGTTCTACAAACTCTAATTTACCATCAAACCAACTATCGGCATACATGAGTAATTGGTCGTTTTGGTAATCCTGAATGCGAAACATGTTTTCATACACATTCCCAAGTGGCGACATCAGTAATTCTGAAATCGTACTCTTTTCGTGGGTTTTCAAATCGTAAGCCTTGTGATTTTCCCTGATTTGAAGAAATATCACCCTGTCGGTATTCGCTGCTATCCATTTTCTGAAATGATACAAATAGCGAATGGATGTCCTCAAGCCGTAATTATCTCTAAAACCTGCATCCATAACATCCATAATCGGATTGCTCGGTAAGGACACAGAAGGCAAAATATATGGAAATGTGGCACTCATCCGAATGGCAGAAGTGAAGCGAAGTTGATCGGCACCTTGATCCCTAAAAAACCGACTAAACTCAATGTCTTCGGGCAAACTTCTTAAGATAGTTCCTGTTTTTACCGGTGTTGAAGTTAGGTAGCTGATTGGTTGTGGACTTATGAGAATTCTTCGTCCATCGTTTATAACGGTAGGAGAAAAAATCATCATAGGAGTTAGAGCAGCTTCCTCAGGTATTTTATAGGCACTAAGACTTTTGTCGAGAATGAAGCCCGTGTTGGAATTGAGCGCCTTTTCGAATTCATAGCCACGATCGCGGGTGTAGGTATGTTGTCCTATCCTAACTTTTTGGAGTCTTAGGAAAATATCACTTACAGCCAATGAGAATCCTACAGCATTGAGCAAATCCCTACTAATACGTTCCGAAAAAGTGCTGTCGTATAGGTTGTCTAACATACCTGAAGTCTTACGTAAGTATAGCTCACGCATGTATGCTGCTCCTATCATTCCTCCCGACGAACCCGTAATTAAGCGTGTGTTCCTAAACAAATGCCCTTGAGATGCAGAATCGGCAGCCTGCAAAGCGGATACAGTCCAAAGTGCCGATTTCAATCCACCGCCACTTACGTTCAAGAAAATCATGGTAGGCTTTTGATTATCTCCTTTCCAGGCTCTCTTCTTCCATTTTTCTAATGATTCAATCCCTTTTCGAGTATCTCGCGTGATTTGAATCTTACGTTGCCTATCAAATAACATGGAATCAGGAATGACGGCTGCTTCGCATGAATAATCTAATCCGAATGCTTGATTTCTTTTACCAAAGAACTCATAACCCGAAAGCCAATTAATGGTCAAGTATAGCACGATAAAAACGGGTATTGACCATTCTTTCAGCCAGGTGTGAAAGGCACTTGCCAACATGAGTAACATGGTGAAACTCACAAAAATGCTAGCCGCTGCGGGTATTTGAAAAAATGGTACATCCCGAAATAGTCCAAGAATTACCATTACTATCACGACTGCAATTTCAAAAATGGCAGCAGCTAAGTGATTTTGTCTGAATACCTGATTAATGATTTCTGGGTTGTAATGAGCCGTTTCGCGAGCACGAGCTATTCGGATAGGATTCGTTAGATATGTTTCGACATGGATAACAGATGTTGGTCGTTTAGATACAGAAACACGTTGCCATACATTTTCCTTCAGTTGGATTTTTTGAGCACGTTTTCGATCTGTTTTTCGGAGGATATCAATTCCAAATAAGTGAAAGATATCCTTACTAACACTAAAGAAATAGGTTAAGCTGAGAAGAAAAAAGAAACCTGCACCTATAACGAATCCACAGGAATTAAGGAAAATATCGGTTCGAGTTGTTGTTTCATATTTGTCCTGAAACTGAAAGTTGCAGATTAAGAATGTGCAAATGAAACTTACCGGAATGATGAAGTTGTTGATTGTGTATTTAACGAAAGGCTTGGTAACCGAGGCTAGAAAAGGAAAGCGGTGGGAATTTACAATGTAACTAGCAATTTGAAATGCCATGATAAATGCTCCACAACTAGCACCTAGCATTAAATAGGAGAAGAAATTTACTTTACCAAGGTATTCAGGATCTAAGAAAAGAAGCGGAACACCAAAATCGTTTCCCCATAAACGAAGAACATAAGCAAACAAGACTACCCAAAAAACGAGCAGCAGAATATTGTATTTAAAATGTACCATCAAGAGTCGAGTGGAAAAAAAGAAATTTCCTCTCCGCAAAAGCTCCTTGATTTTGGTCATTAAGGGCTGCATGTGTACTTGACGTTTTTAGTTCTTATCAAAACTAGTGGATAATTTACCTAAAGCCTATTTAATTGACTAATAGGTTGTTTAAACTTTCTGACAGTGTTCATTCATTTGTGAAAAACACGATATGTCTCACTATCAGAAATTTACGGGTGTTTTGGCAACTGATTAAACTCGAAACTTACAGCACATCCATATATCCGTAACCTCAACCCTAGCTTTCCGTTTTAATTGACAATAGCCAATGTCCTGACCGCATGCTATACCTGTTACTCAAAGCAAATCTAAATGAATTGGGCTTCTTCTTTTGGGAGGATTGTTTGGGTGCTTTTGCTTGTACTTCGGTCGGCAGATGTATGGTCGCAAGGTGGTAATACGTGTATTACGTCTGAAGCAAATCCTATAGCACTACCTTTTTTTACGAATAATCAATCGCTTTGTGGTGATGTTAATGACTATACTGGTGTTAATGGTTGTTTAAGTTCTACTGGTTTTAGCAATCCATATGGTGGACAAGATTGGTTTTATACTGTAATTCCTTCTCAAGACGGCTTGCTCTTTGTTCGTTTAAATGATATTCAAGCAAATGGACAGGCAAATCCGGTTTTATCGATTTACGAAGGTTGTCCAGGAACAGGAACATGCTTGACATCAGTTCAAGGAAATAACTCAGGTGCAATAACTATTATCCCTGTAATCGCTGGAGTCGTTTATTTTATTGCACTTGATGCATTAACAGTCAATAATTTTTATGCAAACTGTTATCAATATGATTTAACGGTAAACCTAACCCCAACAGTTGTGCAGCCGGCCTGTACCAATATGGGTTTTGAAGATGGTAATCTTAACTCTTGGTTATGTACCATAGGGAAATCAGTAACTGCTCCAGTAGGATCACCTACACCAACTTATCAAACTACAAATATTGGCGTCGTAAACGGAAGACATACAATTATCACCGGAGGAAATGATCCATGTGGTGGTTTTCCTCAAGTAGATCCTTTAGGTGGTTCTAGATCGGTGAGGATTGGAAATAATAATACTGGAGCCGACGCTGAAATGATTTCTCAAACATTTCTAGTGGGTGCATCTAATTCCAGTTTTACTTATCGATACGCCGTGGTTTTTGAGGATCCTGGTCATACTTCTGCCGAACAACCTTTCTTTATTGCTCGATTACGAAATAATCAAGGTGATGTAATTCCTTGTTCCGAATTTATCGTTTCTGCGGCCGCAAGTTTACCGGGCTTTTTTAACTCTTTAACTTGTTCAGGTGTACGGTACAAACCATGGAGTACTGTAAACGTCGATTTATCGAACTATATGGGGCAAAGTGTTACGGTTGAATTTACCGTTGGTGATTGTAGTCAGGGCGGGCACTTTGGTTATGCTTACGTGGATGCATCTTGTGCTCCTTCTACCTTAGCTGCATTGGCTGATACGATTTGTCCTGGACAATCGGTTACATTAACTGCACCTTCAGGTTACGCTTCATTTGCATGGCAGCCTGGAAATATAACCACGCAAACTATTACCGTTACACCTGCTGTAACAACAATCTATACCCTAAATCTAACAGCATTTAATGGTTGTGTCACAAATGCACAAGTGCCAATTACAGTGGCTCCCATTCCAGTACCAGTTATTCAATATCAAGCCCCAGCTTGCGATTTACCTGTTCAGATACAGTCGTTAAGCACGATTAGTTCAGGAACTATTGCTTCTCAACAATGGAACTTTGGTGGTTCTGCTTTGCCCAGCTCATCTTCTCAATCGACTGTGAATGTTACGTATCCGGGCCAAGGCTCGTACCCAATTTCATTACAGTTAGTTTCTGATCAAGGATGTACCGCCTCAGCTACACAAACGGTAATTGTTCCTCCATGTGTTTTTCGTATTGCGATTACTGGAGATACCATTTGTCCTGGACAATGTTTGACTTTCCCTGTCTCAAAAGCTTACGGAACACCACCATATAGTTATTTATGGTCGAATGGTAGCAGCGATAGTTCAATTACACTCTGCAGTAATCTATCTCAGCAAGTAAGTTTAACAGTTACCGATGCGGATGGATTTATAGCTAGTGATACAGCAATGATTACGGTTGTTCCAGAAATGTACTTTCAACCAGTAATAACAAATGTTTCCTGTTCGGGTCAAACAAATGGTTCGATTGA
>JBIKOC010000003.1:0-15539 GCA_044358335.1 Flavobacteriales bacterium
AAAAAATTCGTATGTATTCACTTTCGGGTAAAGAAATACTTGTTAGCTGGAAGAAAAACAGCGATGGCTCATGGCATATCATGTTTTCAGCAGCAGCTGGTACCTACCTAGTAAGCGTTGAATCCGCAGGTAAACGATTCACTCAACGAATACTTTTAATTCCTGATTAATTTAAAGTTCCAGTTTTTCTGCATATTTGTAGTTCCTTACCATCACAATCATCCAACGTTTATGAAAAAACAAGTACAATTGGCTTTGTCACTCGTTGCCATGTGCCTTTTATCTGTGACTACAGTTCAGGCTCAGTTACAATTTACCAATGCTAACTCTCGATTAGCAACTCCTGCTTTTAATAGTGGATGTCCTGTTGCCGTTATCGACTGGAATAATGATGGACTTGACGATATTGTTCGTTTGAGATTCGGCCGTTCGGCATATGTTGAAATTCAAAAAACGAATCAAACTTTTGAAACACGCTTTTTAGGTGATTTCAGTTCAAGTAATGGTTGGGCTTGGGCAATGTGCGTGGCCGATTTTGACCACAATGGTTACAAAGACATCATGGCAGGAAGTAGTTCTGAGCCTAAAATTATGATGATTAGTAACGATGGAATGACAGGTACAGTAAGCAATTTATCAGGAAATTACTTTGTTCAAAACACAACTGTTGCCGATTTCAATAATGATGGTTGGGAAGATTTATTTGTGTGTGACGATAACGGTCCTTCCCGCATATACTTGAATAACGGTTCTGGTGGACTTATTGCCTCAACTACTACAATCAACTTTACACTTAACCCAGGAAATATTAACGGTGACCCAAGGGATTCGGGAAATTACGGTAGTGTTTGGACCGACTTCGACAATGACGGAGATTTAGACTTATACATCGCAAAATGCCGCCAAAGTTCTTCAGTCATAGATGGTAGTGATCCGCGTCGCGTAAATGTTATGTTTGTCAATAATGGAGATGGAACATATACTGAGAATGCAGCTGCATACAACTTGAATAGTTTTTGGCAATCTTGGACTGCAAGCTTCGGTGATATTGATAATGATGCAGACTTAGATTTACTCTTAACAAATCACGATCACGAAAGCCAAATAATGCTTAATGATGGAACAGGTCATTACACCGACATTTCTGCTACGGCTGGTGTTGTATTGTCTGATATGACTCCCATTCAATCGGTGATGGAAGATTTTGATAATGATGGATTTGTAGACATTTTAGTTGCTGGTAGCGACCACCGTTTTTATCACAACAATGGCAATAGTACATTTTCACTAGTGAGTGGAATGTTTGATAACAATAACATGGAATCTTTCGGGATAGGTGATTTGAATCATGATGGTGCGATTGATATATATGCAAGTTATGCTAACATTTATACAACTCCATCTAATAGAAATGATGTGATTTGGCTTAATGATGCAACGGCTGGAAAACACTTCTTCAACTTAGATTTAGAAGGAACAACAAGCAATTTAGGAGCTGTTGGTGCTCGTGCTAAAATATACGGTAGCTGGGGCGTTCAATTGCGTGAAGTTCGTTCAGGTGAGAGCTACGGTGCGATTAACACATCTATGTTACATTTTGGTTTGGGTGATGAAACTGAAATTGATTCAGTAGTTATTAGCTGGCCTTCTGGATTAACTCAAGTAATTGAGAGTCCTCAAGTTGATCAGTTTCTGTCTGTAAAAGAAAGTTCATGCATTGCTCCAGAAGCAGTTGTAACTTCTCCCGCATCATCATTCGTTATATGTGCAGGAGAAAGTTTAACATTAAATGCTCCTGAAGGATATACATACTTATGGTCAACAGGTGAATCAACTCAAAGTATTGCTGTTTCTACAGCAGGAGAATATAATGTTCGACTTGCTTTAACGGCCAATGCGACATGTACTTCAATTTCCCGCACGTTGAATATTGAACTTTCACCAGATGAAACTCCTGCTATTACTGTTGTAGGCGAAACAACTTTCTGTAATGGTGGCGAAGTAGTTTTAGAAGCTCCGGTTGGACTTGTTGGTTACACTTGGAGCAATGGAACGGCAGGAAGTAACACAACAACAGTTGATTATTCGGGTGCTTTTACATTAACTATTCAGGGAGCTTGTGCTACTTATACTTCTACTCCAATTAATGTGGTTGAATTAATGCCATCGGCTCCTGTAGCTGAAAATGTTGTTATTCCAATAGCTGGACCAGCAACATTAACTGCTGTTGGTGATAGCATTCAATGGTATGATGCTCCAGGAGGAAATTTATTGGGGGCAACTTCAACTTTCGTAACTCCAGATGTAACTTCAACTGCTACTTTTTATGCTGTTAATGTAACTCCTTATGGTGGTGGTTTATACGCTGGTGGTATATCTACACCGCTTACTAACGACCAATTTGGTGCTGCTACTACGAACTCTAAAGTTTATTTTGATGTTACTAAAACATCTACCATCCAATCATTTACTGTTTATACCGACACTCCGGGCAATCGTAAATTTAATTTGTTCAATACCAGCAACACACTATTGAATACAACAACTGTTAATCTTGTTAGTGGAACGAATGTGATTAACTTAAACTTTGATTTAGCAATTGGAACTGGATACTATTTTCAAATGGACGCTACTGTGAATCAAAGCACTTTAGGTCAAGCTAGTCCACGATTACAACGCGAGAACAATGTGAATTTGGTTACTTATCCTTATTTGATCTCTGATTTAGTTAGCATTACCAGCAATACTTTTGGAAATCAATACTACTTCTATTTTTATGATTGGAAAGTAGAAGAAGCTCCGACATATTGTTCAAGTGATCCTTATGCAGTAACAGTAACTGTTGATAATTCAACTGGTATTTCTGCTGCAAACTCAACTGGTTTAAGTGTATATCCAAATCCAGCTGATCAGAATTTAACCATTCGTGCTAACGTTCAAAATGGTCGCATTTCATTAATGGATGCTACTGGTCGTTTGGTTAAAGAGCAAAACATTACTTTAAATACGACACTTTCAGTAGAAGAGCTTCCTGCAGGCATATACATGCTTCGTGTAGCTTCTGAAACAGCATCTGATGTTGTTCGTGTAGTCGTGCAATAAAGAATTAAACTTGGTTTATAAGCCGCAGCCTTTAGGGGTTGCGGCTTTTTTTATTTCTAGAAACTGATAAAAATCATATTTCGTCCTGAGTGTGGTCATTCCGATTCGTTTGAGGAAATCAAACATTTGTAGAATCGAGAGAAATAAACCATGCGCAGTTTCGACCATATAAATTTTGCATCAATCGGAGAGACTGATTTGCTCGATTTCATTGAAGGTCGTCATCATGCATTTTCGAAAACGATGTTGAAATTGATGATTTTGAACTTTCGATCCGCTTCAAAAAGCAACCCTAAGCATCTCGATCAAATTCAAGATTTAGTTTCACTGTTACAGCAAATTGAGGGTAAAATGAATCGGTTGATTAATCAAGAAGAAGAAAGTCTCTTCCCGTTCATTCGCAAACTCATCGAAATAAAAGATCAACCTAAGCCCATTCGTTTTCTCAATGTAAAGTTGATGGAAAGTAGCATTCGCCGGATTAAAGAAGAACATACACATGTGGAGGCACTACTACACTCACTCAAACGCCTTTCAAGGAATTTTCATGCGCCAACACATTCGAACGAATTACTCAAGTTGTGCTTTGCCGAATTACAAGAGTTTAACGACGGTTGCACCGATAATTTAATGAGGGAAAAAGAGATTCTCTTCCCAAAAATGATTGAGCTGGAACTGGCAGTAATGAAGCAAACTAGCAATGCACTTGAAGGTAGAAGTACCTTAAGTAACGACGATTAACATTAGTACCCAACATGTTATCCAAAACAAAAGTACCTGAAATAAAAACAGACCTTCACTGTTACCATTGTGGAGAAACCTGTACAGAAAACACCACTTGGATAGAAGACAAATCGTTTTGTTGTGATGGTTGCCGTTTAGTATTTGAAATATTAAATGAAAACAACCTTTGCAGCTATTATACACTCAATCCATCCTCTGGAAATTCGCCCGATAAAGCCATTTATAAAGGCAAATTCGCCTACCTCGATCAGGAAGAAGTAAGTAGTAAACTGCTACATTTTACTAACGACAATCAATCTCACATTACCTTTTTCGTCCCGGGAATCCACTGCAGCTCGTGTATTTGGTTATTGGAAAACTTGCAACGATTAGAAAAAGGAGTGATTAGTTCATCGGTCAATTTCCCTAAACGAGAGGTCACAGTAATTTTCCAACAAGCTGAAACGCATTTGAGCAAAATTGCCGAACGCATGACCATGATTGGTTATGAACCGCATATCAGTTTAAATGACATTGAGGATAAGCAAGCCACCCAAATAGATCGGAACCAATGGTATAAAATCGGAATTGCTGGTTTTTGTTTTGGAAACATTATGATGATGAGTTTTCCGGAATATTTCTCCATTGGTGAAGTGGTCGGAAATGCTGATTTAAAACTCACTTTTAGCTGGCTCAATTTTGCGCTTTCTCTACCTGTTCTGTTTTATAGCAGTCGCGATTTTTTCATTTCGGGTATTGGTGCCATTCGAAGCAAACATCTTAACATCGATTTACCCATTGCCGCAGCAGTGTTAATGACCTTCCTAAGAAGTGTTTATGAACTTGTGAGCGGTACCGGACCAGGATATTTCGATTCCATGACTGGCATCGTGTTCTTTATGTTGATTGGTCGTGCATTCCAGAATCGAACTTTCGAAACATTAGCATTTGATCGAGATTACAAATCGTATTTCCCAGTAGCGGTAACTGTTATCTCCGATTCGGGAGAAGAACAAATTCCAGTAACCCGAATTAAAAAAGGAATGCGCATGTTGATTCGTAATCAGGAAATTATTCCTGCTGATGCAATTCTGCTGCGAGGTGAAGCAAAAGTTGATTACAGTTTTGTTACAGGTGAATCGGATCCTGTCATCCGGAAAAAGGGAGATCTAGTTTATGCCGGCGGGCGACAATCGGGTACGAGCATCGAGCTTGAAATTGTAAAACCGGTTAAACAAAGCTACCTCACACAACTATGGAATAGTCCAGCATTCCGGAAAGATCAGGCAGAAGAGGAAAGAGCATCCATGGAAAATAAAATCAACCAGTATTTTACGTTGGGAATTTTTATCGTGGCATTGGCTTCTGCATCTTACTGGCTTTGGGCAGGAGAAACGCATCGAATGATGAATGCGGTTACCACTATCTTGATTGTGGCTTGTCCGTGCATTTTGCTCCTTGCCTCCACCTTTGCGAATGGAAACGTACTCCGCATTTTAGGTCGAAACGGTTTCTTCCTCAAGAATGCATTTGTGATTGAGAAAATGGCGAAAGCCGATACAATAGTCTTTGATAAAACTGGGACCATTACTTTAAGTCGAAATGCAGAAGTTAGTTTCCAAGGAAGACACCTAACGAAAAATGAAATCACTGCCGTGTATTCTTTGGTGCTGCAATCAACGCATCCTTTAAGTAGCAGTATTGCATCATCGTATCAGGGTAACGAACGTTTGGTAGTGACCGGCTTCAGTGAATTTTCTGGTAAGGGAATCCAAGGAACGGTTAATGGGATGATGGTTCAAGTTGGATCAGCCTCATTTACCAATCAAGAGGTATTGGATGAAAAGCTCAATACAACACGAATATACTTACGAATCGATGGTGAATCGTGTGGCTATTATACCCTTCAACATCAGCTTCGCGACCAACTTCCTACTTTATTAAGTCGATTACGTCTTAAATACGATTTGTATTTGTTGAGTGGAGATAATGATTCGGATCGCCAGCAATTAAGTTCTTGGTTCAAACCAAATCAAATGCACTTTCAACAGTCGCCAGAAGACAAACTCAACTTTATTCGGAAACTTCAAGATGAAGGCAAAACGGTTTTGATGTTGGGAGATGGATTGAATGATGCGGGAGCTTTGCAACAAAGTGACGCAGGAATTGCGGTATCTGATAATCTAAACAACTTTTCACCAGCCTGCGATGCGATTTTGGATGGTAAGATATTATCTCGCTTAAATACCCTATTAGATTATTGCAAAAGTGGTAAACAAGTAATCGCAGTAAGCTTCGCCATCTCGCTATTATATAACTGTGTAGGATTGTGGTTCGCAGTAAGAGGTGAACTTCAACCTGTTATTGCTGCTATCCTTATGCCGGTAACTTCCATTAGTATAGTATCAATTGCGACGCTCAGCTCTACACTTATTGCTCGCAAGAAAAAATTGTGAGTTGAAGTAAATGTGTCAAAACCTGACTAAAATCATATTCCTACCTGACTCGCATCATTTAACACCTTTTAACACAGGTCTACTTTTGACATCATTAGAATTCCCCATTAGCTCCTCCTTATGAGCGCACTCTTTGTCTTAATCTTTATAAGCATTTGCGTTGCCTTGGTCTTTTTAGGCGCCTTCCTTTGGTCGGTGAAAAAAGGTCAGTTCGATGACAGCTACACACCATCTGTGCGAATGCTTTTTGATGATGAGACTATAGAGCCTAAGAACGAAATCCCTTCAACCCAACCAATCCCTAAACATTGACGTTGCCATGGAACTAGAACGTTTTGAATACGACAACCGAACCCCGCGAAACTTCGCTGTAGCCTCCATAATCTTCGGATTAATTGGAATGCTTGTAGGACTCTACATCGCACTGGAGCTCGTATTCCCGAACCTAAACCTCGGTTTTCCCTTAACTACATTTGGCCGACTTAGACCATTGCACACCAATGCAGTAATTTTCGCTTTTGTAGGAAACGGATTATTCGCAGGTATTTATTATTCACTTCAACGTCTTTTAAAAGCTCGGATGTTTAGTGATGCGCTTAGCAACATTCACTTCTGGGGCTGGCAATTAATTATTCTAGCTGCAGCTATTACCCTTCCATTGGGTTATACAACGGGTAAAGAATACGCTGAACTTGAATGGCCAATTGATATTGCTATTACATTAATCTGGGTGGTTTTCGGGATTAACATGTTTGGAACCATTGTTAAACGACGTGTTCAGCACTTATATGTAGCTATTTGGTTCTACATCGCCACTTTTGTAACAGTTGCTGTTTTACACATTGTTAACTCCATGGAACTTCCTGTAAGTTTCTTGAAAAGCTATAGTGCATATGCTGGTGTTCAAGACGCCTTAGTTCAATGGTGGTATGGACATAATGCGGTGGCATTCTTCCTTACAACTCCTTACCTCGGTATGATGTATTACTTCGTACCAAAAGCAGCTGGCCGTCCGGTATATTCATATCGACTATCGATTATCCACTTCTGGGCACTGATTTTCTTATATATCTGGGCTGGTCCTCACCACTTGTTATACACGGCACTTCCTGATTGGGCTCAATCATTAGGGGTAGTATTCTCCTTCATGTTGATTGCTCCAAGTTGGGGTGGTATGATTAACGGATTATTGACACTTCGTGGGGCTTGGGATAAAGTTCGTGAAGATGTGGTATTGAAATTCATGGTGGTAGCTATCACCGCTTACGGTATGGCTACATTCGAAGGACCCATGCTTTCGTTGAAAAACGTAAACGCGATTGCTCACTTTACCGACTGGATTATTGCTCACGTTCACGTAGGTGCACTTGGTTGGAATGGTATGCTAACCTTTGGTATGCTATACTGGTTATTCCCACGCTTCTATGGCCGTGAACTTTTCTCTAAAAAATTAGCCAACTTCCATTTCTGGATTGCCACTCTCGGGATTATGTTCTACGCAATTCCTCTTTATTGGGCTGGTTTAACCCAGTTCGAAATGTGGAGAGAGTTTACTGCTGATGGTTTCCTACGTTATCCAAACTTCTTGGAAACGGTAACGCAAATCATCCCAATGTATGCATTACGATCTGTGGGTGGACTTCTTTACTTAGTTGGGTTCCTTGTGATGATTTACAACTTATGGAAAACCGCATTTGCTGGTAAATTCATAGCTAACGAAGCTGCCGAAGCTGCCGCACTTCCAAAAGGAGTAACTCCAGGACATCAAGCTAATGAAGGGTGGCACCGCGTGATAGAACGTAAACCTTTCCAAATGTTATTGTTCAGCTTAATCCTAATCCTAATTGGTGGATTGGTAGAAATGATTCCTACATTCCTAATTAAGAGCAATATTCCTACTATCGCCTCTGTTCAACCATATACACCACTTGAACTTCAAGGTCGAGACATATACATCCGCGAAGGTTGCTATACCTGTCACAGCCAAATGATTCGTCCTTTCCGTTTCGAAACAGAACGGTATGGTGAATACTCTAAAGCAGGTGAATATGTATATGATCACCCATTCCAGTGGGGATCACGTCGTACCGGTCCGGATTTGATGCGTGAAGGTGGAAAATACCCAGATAGCTGGCACTATAACCACATGGATGACCCTCGTACTATGTCGCCAGGTTCAATTATGCCGATGTATCCTTGGTTGCTCGACAATGAATTGGATACCGCTACAACAGCTCCTAAAATTCGTGCGATGATGACTTTAGGTGTTCCATATCCTGAAGGCTACGATATAATTGCTAACCAAGATTTGGTTCGTCAACAAAACAAAATTGTAAATAACCTTAAAGAGTCTGGTATCGAAGCATTGCCTAACAAAGAAATCATCGCCATGATATCCTACTTGCAACGTCTTGGAACAGACATCAAAGGAGAGAACAAAATTGTCTTTGGTCAAATTGCTACAACCAAGCCTTAATCAACCCAACCTGATTCGTCATGAAATTCATTAATTATCTCTCAACGATTGCAGGTGTCGACATCTTCCCGATGATCTCACTAACAATCTTCTTCTTGTTCTTCATTGGACTTCTATGGTATGTTTTTACCACTAGCAAACAAGAAGTAGCAATCATGGAAAATCTCCCATTTGAGCAAGACGAACAGTAAAAACAGCAGCTATGAAAACAGTTCAATCTAACGCCCGTTTGAATTCAAGTTGGTTGCTTCTGCCGGCAATGTTTCTAACAACATTGTCAGCAGTTGCCCAACAGGCTGCTCCTGAAGCAGCTGCAGCAACTCCAGCAGAATCACCATCACTTATGATGAATCCAACATTCATCATCTTACTAGTAACAACACTTGTATTATTAGGAGTGATTTTGAGTTTGGCAGGAGCCATTCGCAACCTTTCTGAATCTGGAAGAGCTAAACTTCGCAAGGACAAGATTTCTAGTTTGAGTCCAATTCTAGCACTTGCCTTTTTACTTCCATTAAGTAGTTCGGCTCAAGAAGTGGCTGCTGTAGCCGCTATTGGACCAACAACCGATAAATGGATGCCTCCAATTCAAATTGCTGGACTCGATAGTTGGATATTTGTATTGATGCTGGTGATGATTATCGTAGAATTCATCATCATTCTAGGTTTACTTAAGTCAATTAAACAGCTTCTAATTGGATTTGGTTTCCAACCGGCTCCTGATATGGAGAATGTTAAACCTTGGATCAATTGGAAATGGCTCGATCGTCAATTAACAGATGCTGTTCCATTGGAACAAGAAGCTACAGTAATGACCGATCACGAGTACGATGGTATCCGTGAGTTGGACAACAATCTTCCCCCATGGTGGAAATATGGTTTCTACTTTACGATTGTATTCGGCATTGTGTATATGTTCAACTACCATATTTCTCATAGCAGTCCGCTTCAGTCTCAAGAGTATCAGAAAGAAATGGCTGATGCTGAGTTGATGAAAAAAGAGCACTTGAAAGAAGTAGGATCAAATGTTGACGAGACCAATGTTACCATCTTAACCGATGCTGCTTCTATGGCTTCAGCTAAAGAAATCTTTACTGGAAACTGTGCTGCATGTCATGGTCAAAATGGTGAAGGAGGAGTTGGTCCAAACTTGACAGATCCTAATTGGATTAATGGTGGAGGAATTCAAAATGTATTCAAAACCATCAAATACGGTGTTCCTGCGAAAGGAATGATTGCTTGGCAAGCTCAGTTGAAACCTGAAGCGATGCAAAAATTAGCTAGCTACATCCTCACTTTACAAGGAACAAATCCGGCTAATGCTAAAGCGCCACAAGGAGAAGTTTGGGTCGAGCCAACTGCTACTCCAAGCGATACATCAACAGCTAAAACCGACACCACCAAAGCGATGGCTGCCACTGAAGTCAAATAAACCCCAACCCATACCATGGATTCCGACCCTAATAGGGAAACCCCAACCCACGATGAATCCTTCCGCGACACAATTAACACCATCTCAGCTGATGGGAAACGGAACTGGATTTATCCGCAAAGACCCAAAGGGAAGTTTTACAACAGACGGACAATTGTAAGTATTGTCTACCTGATTCTGTTCTTTACTATTCCATTCATCAAACTAGGTGGCGATCCTCTGGTTTTGATGAATATCGTCGAACGAAAGTTCATCATTTTCGGACTCGTCTTTTTTCCTCAAGACTTGTTCCTGTTTGCACTAGCGATGCTCACTTTTATGGTGTTCATCGTACTATTTACGGTCATCTTCGGAAGGTTATTCTGCGGATGGGCTTGCCCTCAGACCATTTTCATGGAAATGGTTTTCAGGAAGATTGAATATTGGATCGAGGGCGATGCAAATAAGCAACGTCAACTCGATAAAGGACCCTGGAACTTGGAGAAAATCCGAAAAAAAGGCAGCAAAACATTCATCTTCTTTGTTCTTTCTTTCTTGTTTGGAAACTTCCTCCTCTCTTACATCATTGGGATGGATGAATTGATCAGCATCGTTCAAGAGCCGCTCAGTAAACATTACGGAGGTTTCTCTGCAATGATCTTCTTCACCGGTGCTTTCTTTTTCGTGTACATGTATTTCCGCGAGCAAGTATGCTTGGTTGTTTGTCCTTACGGACGATTACAAGGAGTACTCTTAGATCGGAACTCTATCATGGTAGCTTACGATTATGTTCGTGGCGAACCAAGAGGCAAACATCACAAAGGAGAAGATACTTCTAAGCTAGGCGACTGTATAGATTGTGGCTTATGTGTACGTGTTTGCCCAACTGGGATCGACATTCGTCATGGAACTCAGCTCGAATGCGTGAACTGTACCGCATGTATTGATGCCTGCGATGGTATCATGGAAGAAATTCATAAACCAAAAGGTTTGATTCGCTATGACTCTGAAAATGGAATCGCTTCTGGCACAAAGCTGAAGATTACTTTGAGGATGATTGGTTATTCTATCATACTGGTAGGTTTAATCATCGGATTAAGTTTTGGAATTGCTGGAAGAAGTAAGGTAGAAGCTACCATACTGCGAGCTCCTGGAATGATGTTCCAAGAAGTTGGAAAAGACAGTGTCAGCAATCTGTACAATTTCAAAATAGTCAATAAGACTAAAGATGAAATGAAGCTGGATTTGATACTTGATTCTCCGGCAGGTGTTATTAAACACGTTGGATCAAAAGACAAATTCAATATTCCATCGGCTGGATTGGCAGAAGGAACATTCTTCGTTACCATTGCTCGCAAAGATTTGGAAGGCAGAAAGAATGAGATAAAATTCAAACTTAATGTCGATGGAGAAACACTGGAAAAAACCAAAACGAATTTCCTCGGACCTGTTAAATAATTTCATGTAAAACCCAACCATCATGAAAAATTCAAAAATCTGGACTTGGGGCACTGGCATAGCAATCGTATATGCCGTTTTCGCCCTAGCAATAATAGGAATGGTCGTGAATAGTTTCGGAAAGAAACTCGACCTCGACTCTAAAGATTACTATGCTAAAGAGCTGGTTTTTCAGGAGCAAATCGACAAATCGAATCGTTCGAAAGCTTTAGCAGAAACGCTTAGCTGGAAAGTGGAAACCGGAAAATTGCTAATTAACTACCCTGCTTCTTTTAAAGGGAAGAAAATTGGCGGAACCATTACACTTTTCAAACCTTCTAACAACAATTCGGATGTGAACTTCCCCGTTCAAGCAAATGCTGAAATGAAACAGGAAATTCAAACAGAAACACTTGGAAAAGGAATGTACAAGATTCGAGTTGATTGGTCGGCTGATGCTCAAACGTATTACAACGAAGGTGTTGTTGTTTTAAACTAAACAGCCATGGAACTCCTGATTGCTGCCTTTAGCTTAGGAATACTTGGAAGTTTCCACTGTGTGGGAATGTGCGGCCCCATCGCGCTTTCTTTACCGGTTCATCAACTTAGTCCTCAAGGAAGAGTTGCTGGTATCATTCTTTACAACATAGGTCGAGCATTTACCTATGCTGTTTTAGGAGCTATTTTCGGAGCCCTTGGAATGGGTGTGATTCTAGCAGGTTACCAACAAGCACTTTCGATTGGATTAGGAATACTTCTTCTCCTTACCGTTGTGTTGCCTTCTGTCAAAAAAGACGGATTCTTCTCAGTCGTGTTTCCACAATTAGCATTCTGGTTAAAAGCACGTTTCAGCTATTTGTTTAGCAAACGTTCCTATACAGCTCTTTTCCTAACTGGTGTGTTCAATGGCTTATTGCCTTGCGGACTAGTTTATATGGCTCTAGCCGGAGCAACAGCTTCTGGCGATATTTTCTTGGGTGCACTGTTCATGGCGGTGTTCGGGTTGGGTACTTTGCCCGCTATGTTCAGTGTTACCCTCTTTTCTTCTCTTTCTTCATCTTTTCGCAGCTCCATGCGTAAACTTGCACCCATCGTTGCGGGAGTTATGGCATGCTTGCTCATTTTAAGAGGTCTCGGATTGGGCATTCCGTATATCAGTCCTCAACTTTCTCATAAAGACAATTCCGAACATTCCTGCTGTCACAAACCAGGAATGCAACATGAACATTAATTTCCCATGCAAACTGACCTTCTCCGTAAATATGCTGTCCCGGGACCTCGATATACGAGTTATCCAACCGTTCCCTATTGGGACTCGGGACGGCCGGAGGAGGAATCATGGGAAAATCGCTCTTTACAAACCTACTTAAGGAACAATGGGGAGAACGGAATCAGTTTGTACATCCATCTTCCTTATTGCGAAAGTCTTTGCACATACTGTGGTTGCACAACTCGTATTACCCGCAATCACTTAGTAGAAAAGCCATATATATTGGCCGTTTTGAACGAATGGAGTAAATACCTCGATTTATTTGCCACCACTCCGCGTTTGGCAGAATTACACTTAGGTGGCGGAACTCCCACTTTCTTCAGTCCCGAAAATTTGAAGTTTCTGTTAGACGGGATTTTAGGTACTGTGGTCGTTACTCCTGATGCTGAATTTAGCTTTGAGGGACATCCGGGAAATACGACACGCGAACACCTTGAAACATTATTTGAGCTAGGTTTTCGTCGGGTTAGTTTTGGGATTCAAGACTTTGATGAAAAAGTTCAAGATGCCATCCATAGGTTTCAAACAGTTGAAGAAGTTGAAACCGTAACCCGTTCTGCTCGAGAGATTGGCTATACTTCAATCAATTATGATCTAATATACGGATTACCATTTCAAACATTAAGCGGCATTACAAAAACCATTGAAGAAGTGGTTCGCTTAAAACCTGATCGGATTGCCTTCTATAGTTATGCCCATGTTCCTTGGATAAAACCTGGACAACGGAAATTCACCGAAATGGATCTTCCTCTCCCCGATCAAAAAAGGGAGCTGTATGAAAAAGGTCGTGAAAAGCTCGAAAATGCTGGATTTACCGAAATCGGCATGGATCATTTTGCGTTGAAGAACGATTCGCTCATGCTTGCCGAAGCCGAAGGCCGACTCAATCGGAATTTCATGGGTTATACCACAACCCAAAGTGAACTCCTGATTGGTTTAGGAGCTTCTTCGATTAGCGATTGTGGAACTGCGTATGTGCAAAATGAGAAGAAAGTAGAAGACTACCTCGCTCGAGTAAAAAAGGGTGAATGGGCTTATTTCAGAGGGCACTTATTGAACCGAGAAGACAAAATCATTCGTGAGCATATCACCAATTTGATGTGCCGATTCGAAACCGATTGGTCGTGCACACGCTTGCAAACCGATGCTTGGTATGAAGGCTTAGAACGCTTGGGTGAAATGGAGCTGGATGGATTAATTATCCGTGAGCCGTTTCAATTAAAAGTGACCGAGAAAGGAAAAGGCTTTGTGCGCAACATCTGTATGGCTTTCGATGCCCGACTTTGGAGGAATTTACCTTCTACCCAACTGTTCAGTTCTACGATTTAAGTTTTGCGAGTTTGCTGTGTTTGGCGCCGTATAGCAGGTATACGACTAAGCCTATCAATAGCCATACACCAAACCAAATCCAATTTGAAGCTGCCATTCCTGTAAGCAAATAGGTACAGGAAAGCACACCGAGCACAGGTATGAGCGATAGATTTCGCTTGTAACTCATCACTGACATCACCACACATAACACCATAAAAACCAGCATCGGAATTGTATTGGCTGCATTGTCGCCGGTGATTTCCAGTTGACTTCCTACATATTCGGGCGCCCATTTCCAAAGTGATAACGCAGAACACAACACCAGTATTGGCACAATCCATTTACCGTTGATATAAGGCAAACGAAAGGTTTTGTGAACGTGTGGAATGCTCTTATCTTTAGGAGGAAGCATCAACACTCCAGCACATACCAGCAAAAAGGCGAATAAGGTTCCGATGGATGTAAAGTCTAGAACAAACTGCTCATCCGTAAAGAAGATGGGTATACCAACCACCAATCCGGTAACGATGGAAGAAAATCCGGGAGTTTTGTACTTCGGATGAATCTTAGCAAAGCGTTTAGGCAAAAGTCCATCGCGGCTCATACTCATCCAGATGCGTGGTTGTCCAAGTTGGAAGACAAGAAGTACGCTGGTCATGGCTACCACGGCTGCAACCGAAACAATATACAGCATCCATTTCACCGCTTTAAGTTTAAAAACTTCTGCCAATGGATCGCTCACACCAAGCTGCTGATAACCAACCATTCCGGTAAGAACAAGGGCCAAAAGAATGTAAACGACTGTACAGATTAGCAAGGAATAAATCATCCCTTTAGGAAGATCTCGTTGGGGATTTTTTGCTTCCTCTGCTAATGTTGAAACGGCATCAAACCCTATATAGGCAAAGAAAACAGCAGCTGCACCACCCATCACTCCGTGAAAACCATTCGGCATAAAGGGCGACCAATTATCTATATCTACATAAAAAGCTCCCACTACAATCACCATCACCACAATGAGCAACTTAAGGATTACCATAGCATTGCTCACACGGCGGGTTTCATTCACACCTATATAAACCAAGGTTGTAATAAGTACGTTGATGAGGACAGCTGGTAAGTCGAAGATGATTCGTAAACTGCCCAATTGAGGAGCTGTATTCCAAGCAGTTAAACCTTCCCCGGCTTTTCCTTCGGCAAATGCAGATGATGCAGCTTGGTAATTGATGGTGAGCCAATCGGGAAGATGAAGACCAATACCATCCAATAAATTGGTGAAATATCCACTCCAGGAAAAAGCTACATAGATGTTTCCAATGGAATATTCCATCAGCAAAGCCCAGCCAATTATCC
>JBIKOC010000179.1:0-4650 GCA_044358335.1 Flavobacteriales bacterium
CTTTCGTGGAAGTTATATGAGTGTTTCGTTGGGCTACAAACTCAACAAACATTGGACTGCAGAAGCTGGAATCCGATACAGCACATCCAATCGATGGGATCGAATTAGATATAGTGTTGGAATTGGGCGTAGCTTGAAATGGGATAAATTGGAATTATCGGCAAAAGCGAAATACCAATATCAATATTACCTCGAAAGCATACCTGAATGGGGAATTAATCCTCCAGTTCAAAATTTTAGATTGAAATTAGGAGCAGAACAAAAAATCATCAAAAAACTAAAATTTTTCCTGAGCAGCGAACCGATGTTTAGATATTCTTCTTCGGAATTTTCTTTTCGTCGATTTAGAAACACTGCAGGAATAAAATGGTCACCCATCAAACGAACTAGCTTCGAAGCATCCTACATCTGGCAACCACAATGGAATTCAGCTGCACTTATCCAAGTTCTACAATTCAATGTATCGTACGATTTACCTAAAATGGGTAAAAAGAAAACAAAGGATAAGCCTGTCGAAGCGGTTAAGTGAGGGAATTCAGTACATTTGAAAACCTGACCCAATTACATGTCAAAATCTCGTAAGCCTGCAATGGGCTTCATTTTCGCTACTTTATTAATTGATATTACTGGCTTAGGAATTATCATACCGGTATTCCCGAAACTTATTCAAGAGCTTACTAGAGGAACACTCAGCGATGCTGCTGAATATGGTGGATGGCTGCTGTTTTCGTTTGCCATCATGCAGTTTTTGTTTTCTCCCGTTTTGGGTAACCTTAGCGATCAATATGGCAGAAGACCTATCTTACTCATCTCGCTTTTGGGCTTTGCGCTCGATTATTTGTTTTTAGCTTTTGCTCCAAGCATTTTCTGGTTGTTCGTTGGCCGATTAATAGCAGGAATTATGGGTGCAAGCATTACCACAGCTACAGCTTACATCGCCGATATTTCAACTCCCGAAAAACGCGCACAGAATTTTGGATTAGTGGGGGCTGCATTTGGTTTAGGATTTATAATTGGCCCTGTTGTAGGTGGAATTTTAGGCGAATATGGCTCTCGTATACCTTTTATGGCAGCTGCTGCATTAACTTTCATCAATTTCCTATACGGATACTTTATTCTTCCCGAATCCTTGTCCAAAGAGAACCGTCGCAAGTTCGATTGGAAACGAGCGAATCCTGTTGGCGCACTTCGACATTTACAGAAATATCCAATCATCTCTGGATTAGTGGTGTCGTTACTTTTCGTGTATATCGCTTCTCATGCTGTACAAAGTACTTGGTCGTTCTTTACCATGGAACGCTTTGGCTGGTCCGAAAAAGCCGTTGGATATTCACTTGGTTTTGTGGGGATTTTGGTAGCGATTGTTCAAGGTGGATTAATTCGCTATATCAATCCATGGCTGGGACAGAAACGCTCTGTTTATTGGGGTTTGATTCTTTATTGTATCGGACTAAGCTGCTTTGCTTTTGCCAATCAAAGTTGGATGATGTATGCTGCATTAATTCCTTATTGCCTTTCGGGTATTTGCGGTCCTGCACTGCAAGGAATCATGTCGGCTCAAGTGCCCGGATCAGAACAAGGCGAATTACAAGGTGCTTTAACAAGTTTAATTAGTTTAACTTCGATTATTGGCCCCGTTATGATGACCAATGTATTTGCCCGATTTACAGCCGATGATGCTCCGTTTTATTTTCCAGGTGCAGCATTTATGTTAGGAGCCATATTTTGCTTTTTGAGTTTGTTTTTTGCCTTGAGAACTTTAGGAAAACACTCCGAACTGATTGCTGCGAACGAAAAGCGTAGCTGATTTTTTAGATGCCAAGAATTATTTATATCGCTGTATTTCTTGCTTGCCTTATTGTGCTTGTTCAATTTTCTTGATGCGTAAAACGACTCTGCTTTCGATTCAATTTATATTTAAGTTTAATCTGCTACTTACTTATTTTACAATCATTTTATTTTCACTGATTTCTCTACCAGTACTTTAATCAAAAATACATTTCACCTAAGCTAACTGAATAAGCTTTGCTTTACCTATTGAAATCCAATCAGTCAAGAAGTTGGATTAGATTAACTTATATTTCGGTTTTATGGTTGAGCCAATGCACCGCAGCAGAAGCCAAATTTTTATCGTAGGCGATGGTGAGAATTATGTAAATAGTAGAAAAAGGCCAAGACGCGACCAGGAATTTGTGAAGTAGAACGCAACAAATGAAGGGGAAGCCAAAAAATAATTGAACTTGTGTAACAAATTTTAAAATCAAGGTACTAATGCAAAGAATTGGCTGAATTTCAATTTTCAAACCTCATTTTATTTTTTTCAGATGATTTTCAAGTAAACAAGAAACCTTTAATTTGCCTTACCCATTCACTCTTGTCCCTTATGTTTACAACTAGAAACTTTATTGCATCGATACTTATGGCTACACTCGTAGTCGGAATCCCTGCCAATGCCGAGGCTCAGCAGGCTCCTGTCTTACCACTTAAGGATTTTTTCCGTAATCCTGAGAAAGTCGCTTTCCGAATTTCTCCCGATGGAAAACATCTTGCCTTTATGCAACCATGGGAAAACCGCTTGAACATCTTCGTTCAGGAAATTGGTAAACCGGGTGAAGTACAAGTTACATTCGCTAAAGAGCGCGATATCCAAGGATATTTTTGGAAGAACAACAATCGTTTAGTCTTTTTACAAGATAAAGGTGGAAACGAGAATTTCCACTTGTTCGCCGTTGATTCGGATGGTAAAAACCAGAAAGAACTCACCGAAGGCGCTGAAGTTCGTGCAGAAATCATCGACGATTTGTACGATAACGACAATGAGATGATTATCGGTCTAAACAAACGCAACCCTGAATTCTACGATGCTTATCGTATAAACATCAATACAGGTGAATTAACAATGGTTGGCGAAAACCCAGGAAATATTACTGGCTGGCAAACCGACAATAAAGGAGTTATTCGTATCGCTACTACCACCGATGGAATCAACACCGGCGTGCTTTACCGGAATAACGACACGGAAAAATTCACCGAACTTATTTCGACCAATTTCAAAGAATCGTTTGGTCCGCTATTTTTCGATTTTGATGATAAAATGCTTTTTGTTTCCTCCAATATTGGTCGCGACCGAGCAACAATTATCAAGTATGATCCTGTTGCTAAAAAAGAGATTTCTTCTTTGTACGAACATCCCGAAGTGGATGTAAGCAACTTACTTCGCAGTCGCAAACGTAAAGTGATTACTGGCGTTGTGTATGAAACAGATAAAAGTCACTACCAGTTTTTCGATAAACAACGTGAGGAGCTTCAAAAGAAATTAGATGCTCGTTTTCCAGGTTATGAAGTTAGTTTAGCAGGACAAAACCGTAACGAGGATAAATTACTGATTACCGTTTCGAGCGATCGTTCTTATGGTAGTTATTACTTCTATGATTTAACGACAGGAGCTTTCACTAAGTTGGCTGATATCAGTCCTTGGTTGAAAGAAGATGATATGGCCGAAATGAAGCCTATCAAGTACATTGCTCGTGATGGGAAAGTGATTAATGGGTATTTGACTTTACCTAAAGGTATTCCAGCTAAGAACTTACCCGTGGTGATTAATCCGCATGGTGGTCCTTGGGCTCGTGATGAGTGGGGCTTTAATCCAGAAGTTCAGTTTTTGGCGAATCGTGGATATGCAGTTTTGCAAATGAACTTTAGAGGTTCAGTAGGTTATGGTCGCGCTTTCTGGGAAGCAAGTTTCAAGCAATGGGGTTTAACCATGCAAAACGACATTACCGATGGTGTGAATTGGCTGATTGAACAAGGTATTGCTGATCCTAAACATTTAGCTATTTATGGAGCTTCGTATGGTGGTTATGCTACACTTGCTGGCATCACACTTACGCCCGATTTATATGCATGCGCGGTTGATTACGTAGGTGTTTCTAACCTATTCACGTTCATGAGTACGATTCCTCCTTATTGGAAACCGTATCTCGATATGATGTACGAAATGGTAGGAGATCCAGAAAAAGATAAAGAATTGATGACTGCTGCTTCTCCCGTTTTTCATGTAGATAAAATCAAATGTCCGCTCTTTATTGCTCAAGGTGCAAACGACCCAAGAGTGGCTAAAGCAGAATCGGACCAAATGGTTGAAGCTTTGAAAAAACGAGGAATTGACGTGCCTTACATGGTGAAAGACAACGAAGGACATGGCTTTGGTAACGAAGAAAACCGTATGGATTTTTACCGTGAGATGGAGCGTTTCTTTGGAAAATACTTGAATGGTCGAGTGGAGAAATAATCCATTCAATTGATTGAAGGTGCCCGTGATGTCAAAGTCCCGGGCATTTTTTATTGATACTATTCAATTTTCAATCTTTTGAAAATGAGCTGGATGAATTGAATATTTCAGTACTTTGGTTTGAAATGGCTTATACCTATTACAACTGCGAAGTAATACAGATTCTGGACGAAACTCCAGATGTAAAACGTTTTGTATTACGCTATCCTAGTGAGGTTAAGCTAGATTTTCATGCGGGTCAGTTTGTGATGCTCGATTTACCCATCACTAGCAAATACACCAATCGAAGTTATTCAATAGCTTCTCCCCCAACGAGCGACAATACCTTAGAGCTCATCATTGTTATTAATCCTCAAGGT
>JBIKOC010000004.1:0-15446 GCA_044358335.1 Flavobacteriales bacterium
TTAAAATGTAAATCGCCATCGGGTGTAGTAAAAACCACATCGGCAATTTTGGTTTTTATGGCTGTTTGTCCATTAAAAATCCGAATTAATTCTGTTCCCGGAACCGATACAACCGATTTAAACTCCATTCCATTTCGTTTAAACTTTTCAAATTCTTGCTCCAAACCATAGGCAATAGTTCCATCGGCACCAATGCTAATGGAATTATCGTTTAATGAAAGGGAAGCATCAAAAATATTGGAAATGGATTGGATGAATTTTCGGTCTTCGGGATAGCTGGTGGTATCGTATTTACCTGGAGGAGGAGTTTGTGCTAACAGGGATGTTACATTTAGGGTTAGGCAGCTAATAAGAAAAAGGATTTGAGAGGCTTTGTTATATAGTTTCATAAGGTGAATATTAATTAATGAAATGTACTTATACTTTTTTACTTATTGAGCTTTGTGAAATCCGAAATACGATTCAACGAGTGGGTTTTAATCAAACAACCTTTTCGCCTCTTTCCAACTCATTGCTTCGGCTCGATTCAGATTTTTTGTTTGAATAGTAGGAGTGAGCTGAGTCCATTTTCTCATGGAATCAATGAAATTGTTTTGGCTATTAAATTTCTTTAATTCCACTTCATTTTCCCACAAGCTCATGGTATACCAGCATTTCAGGTTCCAACTTCCTGTGGCTTTAAATCCCTTGCAATTTACTTTTTGTAGGGCTTGGATATATTTCTGATTAAGGGCAAAATATGCCCGAAGTTGTGAATAAGAACGTAATTCTATTTTGGTGATGGAAATAATCATATTAGAATTAGTAAGGGATCTGTTCGATTTACTTGGTTGTTTTCGCACCCATTTGAACACCCATTTGCTCGTATACTTGATCATTAGGCTGCCATAGCTCAATCTTATTGCCTTCTAAATCCATTATATGGACAAACTTACCATAGTCGAACGTTTCGATGGTATCGGTAAGGGTAACGCCTTCTTTCTTTAATTCAATTACTAGGGCTTCTATATCTGCCACCCGGTAATTAATCATGAATTCTTTGGTTGATGGTTCAAAGTACTTGGTCTTTTCGTAAAACGGACTCCATTGTGTAAATCCTTTTTGAGTAGAGTCGGAACCTTGGTACCATTCAAACACGGAACCGTATTGATTCACCTCTAAACCTAAATGTATCCGATACCATTCACGTAATTGTTTAGGGTCTTTACACTTGAAAAAGATTCCTCCAATTCCAGTCACTCGTTTTAATGCAGGTGTTTCTATAACTGGTTTATCAAGCATTGTTTTAACCGCAAATCCGAAGCAAAAAGAAGTGGATATAGCGAGTAGGAGTAGGAGGTTCTTTTTCATGGATAAATTCGATTTACGATTTACGTATTACGATATACGATTTACGTATTTCGATATACGATTTACGTATTACGATTTTTAATTGCGAAATTTAGTTTCTTTAAAATTGACCTGGATAGTTTGGGTCAAATTCTACCATCCATTCAACTCCATATTTGTCGCGAAACATGCCGAAATAAGTGCCCCATGGACTATCTTCTATTGGCATTTCAATTTGTCCAACTGCAGAAAGTCCGTGATATATTTTAGTGGCTTTTTCTTTGCTTTCTGTATTGATTACAATTTTACTTCGATTCTCATTTTCATTTGTTTTCCCCATTATTTCGGGAACATCATTTCCCATCAGCTGATTGCTTTTACCTATCGACAAAGCAATATGCATGATTTTATTTTCTTCTTTTTCGGAAATTGGAAATTCATCACTTGCCATGTCTTTGAAGCGAATTATCTTCTTGAATTCGCCTCCAAAAACTGATTGGTAAAATTGGAATGCTTCTTCGGCATTGCCGTTGAAGTTGATGTGTGGGTTGATGATAGCCATATTTTATTGTATTTATCTCAAAATAGGAATGTTTGAAACACATTACCTGAACTCCAAAAAATACATTGTGAATCGATTAACGTAAACGATATACGATTTACGTATTTAGATCTTGTTCATCGTTCATCGTTCATCGTACATCGTATATCGAACATCGTACATTTAAAACTGCTGCATTAATTTGAAATACTCCACACTTTTATTCAATGGATACAGGGGTAATGTCAGCATACGTTCTTTCACTTCTTCTTCGTCGAGGTCTTTAAAAATGAGGACAGCGCCATTGCGTTCGTGTCGTAAAAACAGGTGTTCTAGAATACCTTCTTCTTTCCATTTCGCCACAACGGCTTGTTCGTGTTGGATTATTTCTTGAAAATTGGCTGGTAGGTTTTCTGTGTCGATGGTTAAAATTGCTTGTATTCTATTCATGATGCGAGGGTTGGGTAGATTGTTTATTGGGGTGATTATAGATTCAAGTGTAATATATTATTTCGTAAACAATTACGAATTAGGATAAACAGTGATAATGTAATCGTAATACGTAAATCGTTGTACGTATATCGTACTTAATCAACTGGTTCCCAGAGCTCAATTTTGTTTCCTTCGGCATCGAGAATATGCACGAATTTACCATAATCATAAGTTGCGATTTCATCTAGTATGGTTACACCTTCTTTTTTTAATTCTGCTACCAAGGCTTCTAAATCAGCTACTCGGTAGTTCATCATGAATTCGCAGGGAGAAGGTTCAAAAATACTTCGTTGTTTCAGGAAAGGGTGTCCATTGGGTTTGGGCTTTTTTACTGGCATCTTCTTCTTCGAACCATTCGAATGAAGCACCGTATGGATTGGTATCTAAGCCGAGGTGTTTTTGGTACCATTCGGTTACTTGTTTAGGGTCTTTGCATTTGAAAAATATGCCACCTATTCAAGTTACTTTTTTCATGCTGTGTTGGTTAGAAATGCTCTTGGATAAGCTTTATTAAAACTAAACAAATAGGTTAAAACCAATTTATAGTTGATAAATCAATTTATTTATTTCAGCGATGGATTTGAAAATAGTAAACGGATAATTCAACCGTGCATTGGGTTTAAAATAAGTTTGTTGTTATATCAGGTTGATTTGATCTTCACGAATCTCGCACAAGGGATTGAGCCAGAGGAACGAAGCGACGAGGCGAAAGCCCGGTTCTTTTGTTGACGAAGGAGGCAAAAGAATGGGCCCTAACCTTATTCTAATTCTTTTAGAATTCTCCAACTTTTAGGTAGGGCATTATTAATTCTATTGGGTAGCACATTTCCCCAGCCAAGTCCTAGTCCTTGAAAATTCATGCGATGCCAACCTTTTGTATTACTTCGACCGGGAAGTGCTTCTTTTTTCAAGTAGCGCAAAGCTTCATCACGTTCGAGTTCTAATTGAGGAATATCGTTCCTTAACAATGTACTCAAAGCCATTTCGTGAGAAGGAAGAAAGTCTTTTCCTTTCATCTCGCCCGCTAGAATTCCACATTTTAAAATATGTAAATGTTTTAACAAAGGCGGAATAGATTCGTGTAATGAAGCGGGTAAAACACTTGCTCCTAAATGGGTTTCGGAATACACATAGGATTCAGGATGAGACATCCAATGTGCGATTTGAGCTGGAATAATTTGCTGACGAAAAGCAGGTTTATGATAAGGATTTTCTGATTCAGCTATTTTTCGGATTGCCGATAAATAAAATCCTTCTCCTAAAATTTGACCTGGATAGAAACGATATCCCGTAGCTGTTTTTACTATTTCGGGATGATTATCTAAGGACGGAATTGCACTAATTTCTGCTCCAAGTTCTTCTATAATAAAGCGACTAATGTGTTCATCTTCGGCCTCCGAAAAACTGCAAGTAGAGTAGAGGAGAAGTCCGCCTTCTTTTAAAGCTGGCCAAACGTCAGAAAGGATTCGTTCTTGTCGTGCGGCACAATGCGTAACTGCATCTATTGACCAATGGCTCATTGCCGCAGGATCTTTTCGAAACATACCAGAACCACTGCAAGGAGCATCAACCACAATAACATCAAAATATCCTTCTAGTTTTCCAAATTGCCGAGGATCATTATTGCTAACTATAGTATTGGCGCTTCCCCAGCGGTTAAGGTTTTCGTGTAAAATTCCAGCTCGACTACGAATTACTTCGTTGGCTACTAACATTCCTTCTCCAGCTAGCCAAGAAGCAATCAAGGTGCTTTTGCCACCAGGTGCTGCGCATAGGTCTAAAACACGCAAATCCGACTTCTCAGGCACTAAATCAGTCAAAGCCGACCAGATGCTCATTGAGCTAGCTTCTTGCACGTAATACGCACCTGAATGAAATAAGGGGTCGAGTGTGAAGTCGGGTCTTGATGGAAGATATCTTCCCTGTTTGCACCAATCAACTATTGCTTCATTTTCGAAGGCTGAGCTAGGTTTTTCAGGGTTAAGGCGGATTGATACGGGAGCATTCTGTTCGTGAGCTAGGAGAAAGCTGTTGGTCTTGATTCCGGAAAGATCCTGAATATGTTCTTGAAAACCGGGAGGGAAGTTGGTTGGCATTTAGTAAAACTAAAAAAGCACCCCGAGTTGGAGTGCTTTTGAGAAAGAAAAGGTGTTAGATTATTTCACCGCGTCGCAGATAGCTTTGAAAGCTTCTGGATTGTTCATAGCCAAATCGGCAAGAACTTTACGGTTAATCTGGATGTTTTTCGCGTGGATTTTACCCATGAATTCGCTGTACGACATTCCGTGTTGGCGAACTCCAGCGTTGATACGCTGAATCCATAGACCGCGGAAATTCCGTTTTTTGGTTTTACGGTCGCGATAAGCATAGGTAAGACCTTTCTCAAGAATATTCTTCGCTATTGTGAAGACGTTCTTGCGGGCACCCCAATAGCCCTTGGTCTGACTGAGGATTTTCTTTCTCCTTGCGCGTGAGGCAACGTGGTTGACTGAACGTGGCATGGTTTAGTTGGTGTTGTGATGAACAGCGTTACGCCTTTCGGGTAAACTTAGTACTGAGCATCTGGTTAAAAAAATTGATTTTACTTTCCAATCGTTAACATACGTTTAACGAGACCTTCATCAGCCTTGCAAACCAAACCAGAATGGCCTAGACGACGCTTCTGATCTTTTGATTTCTTGGTGAGAATGTGCCGCATAAACGCGTGCTTGCGTTTGATTTTTCCAGAAGCCGTAAGCTTGAAACGCTTTTTGGCACTGGAATTTGTTTTCATTTTCGGCATTGTGAATTGGTATTTGGGTTTTACTTATTTCTTCTTTTTAGGGGAGATATACATGATCATCCGCTTTCCTTCTAGTTCGGGCATGCTTTCGGCTTTCCCTAATTCTTCTAGCTCTGCAGCGAATTTCAACAAGAGAATTTCTCCTTTTTCTTTGAACAAAATCGAACGTCCTTTAAAGAATACAAATGCCTTCACTTTAGATCCTTCTTGAAGGAATTTGCGCGCATGATTCAATTTGAAGTTGAAATCGTGCTCATCTGTATTGGGACCGAAACGAACTTCCTTCACCACAATCTTAGTGGCTTTGGCTTTCATTTCTTTTTGTTTCTTTTTTTGCTCGTAGAGGAATTTCTTATAGTCAATCACCCGGCACACAGGAGGATCTGCATTCGGAACAATTTCCACCAGATCTAATTCTTGCTCACGTGCAACACGTAATGCATCCTCGAATGAGTAAACGGCAGGTTCAATGCCATCTCCTACGAGGCGAACTTTTGGTACACCAACTATTTTTAAGTTGATGCGATGTGCTTCTTCTTTTTTCTGCGGTCCCCGGTTAAACGGCCGTGGAGAGCGCGGTGGCATTGCTATAGCTTGGGTCCTCCCTTCAGTTGTTTATTAATTCATTTGCTTGTCAACTTCCGCTTCGATTAACGCAGCAAACGCTTCTAGACTCATGGTGCCTAAATCGCCTTCGCCATGTTTACGGACAGAAACGGATCCTGTTTCAGCTTCCTTTTCACCAACAACAAGCATAAAAGGAGTCTTCATAATTTCAGCATCCCTTATCTTCTTGCCGGCTCGTTCGTCACGGTCGTCAATAGCGGCGCGAATATCGTAATTTTTAAGCAGTTGTAAAACTTTTTTTCCGTACTCGTTGTACTTCTCCGAAATAGGCAGTATTACTGCTTGTTCAGGTGTTAACCAGAGTGGGAACTTACCTGCACAATGTTCAATCAAGACCGCAACAAAGCGTTCCAAAGACCCAAAAGGTGCTCGGTGAATCATCACGGGACGATGTTTTGCATTGTCTGCTCCCATGTATTCCAATTGAAAACGTTCCGGTAAATTGTAATCTACCTGAATGGTTCCTAACTGCCAACGGCGACCAATCGCATCTTTAACCATAAAGTCGAGTTTAGGTCCGTAAAATGCAGCTTCCCCTAATTCTACAACAGTTCGTAGTCCTTTCTCAGCAGCAGCCTCAATAATGGCATTTTCAGCTTTCTCCCAATTTTCATCGCTACCTATGTACTTGGTCTTGTTTTCAGGGTCTCGTAATGAAATTTGAGCGGTGAAGTCATTGAAATCAAGTGCTTTGAAGATCATGAATACCAAATCAATCACTTTCAAGAACTCTTCTTTTACCTGATCAGGGCGACAGAAAATATGTGCATCATCCTGAGTAAAGCCACGCACACGTGTCAAGCCATGTAATTCTCCACTTTGCTCATAACGATATACTGTTCCGAATTCTGCTAAACGAATTGGAAGGTCTTTATAAGAGTGTGGTTTGTTTTTATAGATCTCGCAGTGATGCGGACAGTTCATCGGCTTCAGGAAAAATTCTTCTCCCTCGGCGGGTGTTTTAATCGGTTGAAACGAATCGGCTCCGTATTTTTCGTAGTGACCAGAGGTTACATACAAGTCTTTGTGAGCAATATGTGGAGTGATTACTTGAACATATCCAGTAGCTGCTTGTGCACGTTTGAGGTAGTCCACTAAGCGCTCACGTAAGGCTGTTCCTTTGGGTAACCACATCGGTAAACCTTGGCCAACTTTTTCGGAGAACATGAACAATTCTAGTTCTTTTCCAAGTTTGCGGTGGTCTCGTTTGCGAGCTTCTTCCAGCAATACGAGGTATTCATCCAAATCTGTTGCTTTGGTGAACGTGATACCATATATACGTGTAAGCTGTTTGTTTTTCTCATCGCCTTTCCAATAAGCTCCAGCTACATTCATCAGCTTTACCGCTTTAATGAAACCTGTGTCTGGGATATGTGGACCGCGGCATAAGTCGGTGAAGTTACCTTGTTCATAAAAGGTAATGGTACCGTCTTCGAGACCTGTTAATAAGTCGAGTTTGTATTCATCACCTTTCTCTGTAAAATAAGCAATAGCATCTGCTTTGCTCATGTCTTTTCGGACATACTGGCTTTTTTTCTTAGCCAATTCTTTCATTTTAGCTTCTACCGCAGGAAGATCTTCGGCCGAAATAGAACGGTCACCCAAATCAACATCGTAGTAGAACCCATTTTCAATAGGAGGACCAATACCGAATTTAATTCCCGGATATAATTCTTCTAAAGCCTCAGCCATTAAGTGAGCCGAACTGTGCCACATGGTTTTTTTACCATCGTCATCGTTCCAGGTCAAAAGCTTCACTGTTGAATCCGTTTGGATTGTGCGAGTAGCATCTTGTACTTCTCCATTTACAGTGGCAGCAAGGACGTTACGAGCGAGTCCTTCACTAATGCTTTTGGCAATGTCGAGGGCAGTTACACCACTTTCGTATTGGCGAACCGAACCATCCGGCAGGGTAATATTAATCATAGTTTGTTATAATTCAGGGTGGCAAAGATAATCAGAAGGTTGCTAGGTTTTTATTGAAATGTGCGAGGGATTTATTTACTTTCGAGAAAATATTTATCATGATTTTATCTCGATTATTCCTAACAATTAGCTTTATGCTATCAAGTATTTCTTTTTTAAATGCACAAATTCTGAGGGAGCCGGAGCCAACAATCGAAGAACCGCCAGCTTTTATTGAAAAAGAAAATGAAAATCGGGTATACGATATAGTTGAAGAGATGCCTGTTTTTGAACATGAAGGGGAGGATATCAATACTTTCCTAGCTAAAAAAATCAATTATCCTTCGGAATGTAAAGAGAGTAATATTCAAGGTGCGGTTTACATTAAATTTATTGTTCAAGCAGCTGGCGGAATTCGCGATATCAAGGTTATGAGATCATCTATAGCGTGTAACATGTTAGAAAAAGAGGCTATACGTGTATTAACGCTATCTGGTAATTTCTGGAAAGCTGGAAAGCAAAATGGTAAAAAGGTAGATGTATACTATAACATACCGATTCGCTTTAAACCTCAATAACTGAAATCAATTTCACTCTAAAACATACTAAAGCATGCGTTTTTTCATTAGCTGTTTATTTTTATTCATTTCGTTTTGCTTAAAAAGCCAAACTGTAACACCTTCAAAAACCGATCGAATTGATGAACGAAGAACTTCTGATGGTGAAAGCTACCCAGTTCAAGAAGTTCTTCCAACTAAAGACGATATTTATTCTTTAGTAGAAGAACAGGCACAATATAAATACGGTAACGAAGCTTTACTGAAATTCATTTCAAAAAATATTATTTATCCCCAAAGTGCTGTGGAGATTGATATTCAAGGTAAAGTGTATGTTCAATTCGTGGTAAATACTGATAGTACTTTGTCAGACATCACTGTAGTTCGAGGGATAAATGGTGGTGAAATGCTTAACAAAGAAGCTATCCGTGTAATAAAACTCACTTCAAAGGATTGGGTTTCTGCTAAAAATAATAGCAAACCTGTGAAATCTAAAATGGTTTTGCCTATCATGTTTAAACTTCAATAAGCTTTGAATGATTTTCTAGTTTATTAATTAATTCTTTAAATAATTAAAACAGACGGGCTTAGCTCGTCTGTTTTCGTATGGAGCAGTTCGAAATTGATGTTCTGATGTGAATAAGTTGAAATACTAAGAATAAGAGGGCAGAAAAGCGTTGTTATTTATGGTTGAAGATTTGAAAAAAAATGCTTTTTTAAGAAATGACCCTTAAAAATAGGGGGTGAAGTTCTAAAAGTGATAAAAATTTGGAAGTTTAGATGAAAAATTAGGGGGTGTTGAAAGAAAAACACTAAAATATTTGAGTGTGGGCTTTTGAAAAAATATCTTTGCAACGCAATCTTAAAAATTCATCCATGTCAACTATTCGTTTTAAAGCATTAGAGTCTTTGATTAATCGGACATACGAGCCGAATGGTCCATCAGCAGAAAAAATCTCTGATTATTATGGTAAACATGTATTTGGCGATTTCGCAATGCGTGAATACCTCAGTAAAGATGCCTATGATAAAGTACGAGGGGCAATTGAACAAGGAACTCAAATAGAAAGACTTGTAGCAGATCAGGTTGCATCTTCGATGAAAGCATGGGCTATGAATATGGGTTGTACGCATTTCACTCACTGGTTTCAACCTTTGAATGGGGCAACTGCCGAGAAACACGATTCATTTTTTGAGCCTTTAGCTGATGGTCGAGCAATAGAGAATTTTAGTGGAAGCAACTTAATTCAACAGGAGCCAGATGCTTCCTCTTTTCCAAGTGGTGGAATTCGTAACACGTTTGAAGCTCGCGGGTATACTGCTTGGGATCCTACTTCTCCCGCTTTTATTATCAGCGGTACACTTTGTATTCCTACGATTTTCGTTTCCTATACAGGAGAAGCGCTCGATTTTAAAACACCTTTGCTTAAAGCATTACACGCTTTAGATAAAGCAGCAGTGGATGTTTGTCAGTACTTCGATAAAAACATTACTAAAGTAACTGCTACACTTGGTTGGGAACAGGAGTATTTCCTTATTGATGAAGCACTGTTCCATGCTCGTCCAGACTTATCATTAACGGGTCGTACACTTTTTGGTCATTCACCTGCGAAAGGACAACAATTAGAAGATCATTATTTCGGGACTATTCCTGATCGAGTGGCTGCTTATATGCGCGATTTCGAAACAGAATGTCATAAACTCGGAATCCCGGTTCGCACACGTCACAATGAAGTTGCACCTAATCAATTTGAGTGTGCACCTATATTTGAAGAAGCAAACTTGGCAGTAGATCACAATCAATTACTCATGGATGTGATGAGTAAAGTAGCTCGTCGCCATCGTTTCCGCATCTTACTTCACGAAAAACCTTTTGCTGGAATCAATGGTTCAGGAAAGCATAATAATTGGTCACTTTCAACCAATACGGGAAAGAACTTGTTGAGTCCGGGCAAAACGCCTAAAAACAACTTACAATTCTTAACATTCTTCATTACTACTATTAAAGCATTGCATCGTTATGCCGATTTGATGCGTGCAGCAATTGCATCAGCAGGTAATGACCATCGTTTAGGTGCTAATGAAGCCCCACCTGCAATTATTTCTGCTTTTATTGGTTCGCAGTTGACAAGCATTTTGGATGATCTTGAAACGCGTGTTAAGCCAAGTGGTAAAATGACACCAGATGAAAAGACTGATTTGAAACTAAATATTGGTAAGATACCTCAAATTTTGCTCGATAATACCGATCGTAACCGGACTTCACCTTTTGCCTTTACCGGAAATAAGTTTGAATTCCGTGCAGTAGGATCTTCTGCAAATTGTTCGCAATCGATGATTGTATTGAATACCATTGTAACGCAACAGTTACGTGATTTCAAAATTGAAGTGGACAGCTTAATCTCTAAAAAGAAACTGGATAAAGACGAAGCGATATTCCAAATTTTACGTCGTTACATTACTGAATCTAAAGCTATTCGTTTTGAAGGGAATGGATATAGTGATGAATGGGTGAAAGAAGCTGCTAAGCGTGGCTTGAACAATTTTGCAAAAACTCCAGAAGCCTTGGATGCATTTGTGAGTAAGTCATCTTTGAAGGTGTTTGAAGAAAACGATGTTTTGAGTCATCGTGAAGTTGAAGCTCGATATGAGATACAGTTGGAGATGTATGTGAAGAAAATTCAAATTGAATCACGTGTGATGGGAGATCTGGCTGCGAATCATATTATTCCAACAGCATTAAAATATCAAAGCGCTCTTATACAGAATGTTAAGGGCTTGAAAGATATTATGGATGCTAAAACATTTCAGAAATCAGCACAGGCACAATTAGAAATAATTGCTGAGATTTCTGAACATGTAAATGCAATTAAGAAAATGGTAGATGAAATGATCGAATCGCGCAAGCAAGCGAACAAAATTGCTGATGTAAGGAAACTTGCTACTGCATATTGTACCAAAGTACAAGGCTATTTCGACCCAATTCGATACCATGTAGACAAACTTGAACTTTTGGTCGATGATGAGATTTGGTGTTTGCCTAAGTACCGTGAGATGTTGTTTATCAATTAATTAGATTGTAATTAGTCTAAATTAAGCGGGCTGAAATATCATTTTAGCCCGCTTTTTTATTGTTTTTTTTACCTTGTTTTAGAAAGAAAGCCACCCTTTTTTGTACCAAGCACATTTTTTTTAATTTAGCCAGCTGCATATTGCAACTAAGCTCCATTATGGTAAAGACCTTTAATCAACTCCTTACATGCCTGCTAATGCTGGCTTTATCGGCTTCAACGCTGTTTGCTCAACCGAAACGTGTAAAAGAAGCAGATCGCCTATTTAACAACAAAGAATTCTATGAAGCTTTAGATGCTTACAAAAAAGCATCTGAAAACATTCGTGGTAACAAAGCTTTAAAAGCTGAGGTGACTTATAAGCAAGCCTTATGCTATATGGCATTTAAGGATACTAAGAAAGCTGAAGTTTGGTTTGCTAAGGCAATCAAAGCAAAGTACCAAGATCCAATCGCAATTTTGTTTCTAGCTGATATGATGCGTGAAAATGCAAAGTATGACGAAGCATTAGCAGAATACGATAAATATGTAAAGCTAAAACCAGAAGATCCTCGCGGAACTGCTGGAGTGGAGAGTTGCAAATTATCTGTGAAATGGAAAGCGGCCCCTACCAAACATGAGGTTAGCAATGTTCAACCATTGAACTCGAAATTTGATGATTTCTCTCCAATTTATTCTCGTAAGAATTTTAAAGAAATCATTTTTACATCTAGTCGTGAAGGTTCTACTGGTAGTGGAACAGATGGTTGGACAGGTGAAGCTTTCTCGGATTTATATGAAGCTAAATTGGATAAAAACGGAAAGTGGAGTACTCCTACATCTTTCAAAGAACCATTGAATACAAAATACAACGATGGAGCTTCTTCTTTGAATGATAAGTTCAGTGTTATGTTCTTCACCCGTTGTTCTTACGATAAGAATAAAATCAAAGGTTGTCAGATATTCACTACTCGTAAAAAAGGAAATAACTGGGATGAACCAATCTTAGTTCCTTTTGCTGCAGATAGTTTTACAGTTGGCCATCCATGGATTAGTGATGATGAGCAAACATTATATTTTGCTTCTGATATGCCAGGTGGTCTTGGTGGGCGTGATGTCTGGATGGCTAAATTCGATAAGAAGTCAAAAGCATGGGGAAGTCCAGTAAATCTTGGACCACAAGTGAATACAACTGGGGATGAACTTTATCCAACACTTCGTAACGATTCTACTTTGTATTTCTCTTCTAACGGTTTAGTTGGAATGGGAGGTTTGGATTTGTTTGAAGCCAAATTTGTTAAAGGCAAATGGGCTTCTGTATCTAACTTGAAATTCCCATTGAATTCTGAAGCGGATGATTTTGGAATCATATTCCAAGGAAAACAAGAAAAAGGCTACTTCTCTTCAAGCCGTTTAGGTGGCCGAGGTGGTTCTGATATTTACGAATTCAGTGTTCCTCCAATTTTGTTTACCCTAGGTGGATATGTATATGATTTCGAAAACAAAACACCTGTTACTGGTGCGAAAGTTACGATGGTAGATAAAGATGGTATGACATACGATGCCATCACCGATCAAACTGGTTCTTACTATTTCGACAATACCAAGTTTCGTGAAGATAATACCTATGAGTTACTTGCAAGTGCAACCGATTTCTTAAATGATAAAGGGACGGAAACAACAGTTGGTGAATCAGCTGGGCGTGATTACAAAAAAGATTTCTTCTTAAAGACAACCAAAAAAGGTCCAATCAAACTTCCTAAAATTGAGTATGACCTTGGTAAATGGGCTCTTCGTCCAGAATCAAAAGATTCTTTGAATGGATTGGTTCAAACGCTTAAAGACAATTCGAACATTACAATCGAGTTGATGTCACATACCGATTCACGTGATGCAGCGAAAGCGAATATTGTACTTTCTCAAAAACGTGCTCAGTCGGTTGTGGATTATCTAATCGAGCAAAAGATTGATCCATCTCGTTTGACAGCTAAAGGATATGGTGAGACTAAATTGTTGAATCGTTGTAAAGACGGTGTTAAATGTTCTGAGGAAGAGCATCAAGTTAATCGTCGTACAGAGTTCCGTATTACAAGTACGACATTCGTTCCTGCAGCTGGTTCACCTGAATTTAAAGCTCCTAAGATTGAGTCGGTTGATGAGGATACTGAAATTGAAACTGATGTAGAAGAGATCAAACGAGATAACCTTCAAGTTGATCCGAAATCTGCACCTGCCGTGCCTCCTGCAGCACCTGCACCTTCTGTTCCAGCTAAACCAACTCCTGCTGCAACACCTGCTGTTCCTCCGGCTAAACCAGCACCGGCTCCTGTAGCTCCAGCTAAACCGAAAAAATAGAATTTTGAAAATATAATTTTGCAACATCCTGCCCGAAACGGCGGGATGTTGTTATTTTGTACCCATGCAAACTCATGATCGTTATGCTGCACGAGGCGTATCTTCGGGAAAAGAAGAAGTCCATGCTGCCATCCGAAACTCCGACAAAGGCCTCTTCCCTAAAGCATTTTGTAAGATTATTCCAGATACCTTAACAGGTGATCCAGAATATGCACTAGTGATGCATGCTGATGGAGCTGGAACTAAATCTTCGCTTGCATATATCTATTGGAAAGAAACTGGCGACTTATCGGTTTGGAAAGGCATTGCTCAAGATGCTTTGGTTATGAATACCGACGATCTTTTATGTGTCGGTGCTACAGATCAAATATTAGTTTCTTCTACCATAGGTCGAAATAAATCAAATATCCCCGGAGAAGTAATTTCAGCTATCATCCAAGCGAATCAGGAACTATGTGATTGGTTTAGCTCTTTTGGAATTCAGGTTCATTTAACTGGTGGTGAAACAGCCGATGTAGGTGATATTGTTCGCACATTAATAGTTGATTCTACTGTTGTTGCCCGCATTAAACGAAGTGATATTATTGATAATAGCCGCATACAGGCAGGTGATGTTATTGTAGGTTTATCATCTTCTGGTCAAGCTACTTATGAAGATCGTTACAACGGTGGGATGGGAAGTAATGGTTTAACGTCTGCCCGCCACGATGTGTTTTCATCTGTTTACCGTTCCAAATATCCCGAAAGCTATAATCCGGAAGTACCCGAAGCATTAGTATATAGCGGCAAGTACCTTCTTACCGATCAAGTTCCAGGTTTATCTGTCAATTATGGACAGCTGGTGTTATCTCCCACTCGAACTTATGCACCTATCATCCAACAAGTTCTAGATAAGCATCGTTCCCAAATACATGGAATGGTTCATTGTAGTGGAGGTGGACAAACAAAAGTGTTGCATTTCATCGATCAACTGCATGTTATAAAAGATTCACTCTTTGATGTTCCTCCTTTGTTTCAGATAATTCAAGAGTCGACAGGGACCGATTGGAAAGAAATGTACCGTGTTTTCAATATGGGACATCGAATGGAATTGTACGTTCCAAGTGAAGTAGCTGAGTCGATCATCGAAATTTCACAGTCTTTTGGAGTGGATGCAAAAGTGATTGGGCGTGTAGAGTCCTCAAACAAGAAATCCTTAACGATACAAACAGTTCAAGGGAACTTTCATTACGAGGCTTAAAAAACCTAATTTTGCCGCAAATGGAAGAAAATACCCTGCTCCCAAGACTGGAGGCAATCCGTGCTCGATATCAAGAAGTTGAACTTCAAATTTCCGATCCTTCAGTGATATCGGATATGACCCGGTTTAAACGACTCAATAAGGAATACAAAGACCTTCAGCCAGTAGTTGAAAGTGGCATTCGATATAAAAAGATTTTAGAAGATTTAAAATCGGCGAATGAACTCATGTATGCTGAATCGGATGAGTCTTTTCGAGCCATGGCAAAAGATGAAATCAACCTGTTAGAGGCAGAACAGACCCAACTTGAAGAAACCATTCGATTGCTTCTAATTCCTAAAGATCCAGAAGATATAAAGAATGCTGTTTTAGAAATTCGCGCAGGTACAGGTGGAGATGAGGCTAGCATTTTTGCTGGCGATTTAGCTCGTATGTACATCAAGTTTTGTGAGAATAAAGGCTGGAAAGTGGATGTGGTTGATCAAAGTGAAGGTACTCTCGGTGGATTCAAGGAAATTGTGATGGAAGTGAGCGGTGATAATGTTTTTGGTGTGTTGAAATATGAATC
>JBIKOC010000181.1:0-4596 GCA_044358335.1 Flavobacteriales bacterium
ACATATTGACCCGAATATAAAGAATCAGTAAGGATTAATAAGGGCATAAAAAAAGAGGACCGAAGCCCTCTTTTCAATCTTATAAAATGATTCAATTAGTCAATCGCGTTAGCTACTAAGAAATCGCGGTTCATGCGGGCAATGTTTTCGAGGCTGATGCCTTTTGGACATTCCACTTCGCACGCTCCCGTGTTGGTGCAGTTACCAAATCCTTCGGCATCCATTACTTCTACCATGCGTTTTACACGGATGTGACGTTCTGGTTGTCCTTGTGGCAATAAGGCTAACTGGCTCACTTTCGCAGAAACGAAAAGCATGGCAGAAGCATTTTTACAGGTTGCTACACAAGCACCACAACCAATACACGCAGCGGCATCGAATGCTTTATCGGCATCGGGTTTTGGAATCGGTAGGCTGTTCGCATCTACTGCATTTCCAGTATTTACCGATACAAAACCACCTGCTTGAATGATGCGATCGAAGGCAGAACGATCTACCATCAAATCTTTAATCACCGGGAAGGCTTTTGCGCGGAATGGTTCAACCGTAATGGTTTCGCCATCTTTGAATTTACGCATGTGCAGCTGGCAGGTCGTTGTTCCTTCGGCTGGTCCATGTGCGCGTCCGTTAATATGCATGGAGCACATTCCACAAATACCTTCGCGGCAATCGTGGTCAAATGCTACCGGTTCATCGCCTTTGCGAACCAGGTCTTCGTTCAATACATCAAACATTTCGAGGAACGACATGTCTTCCGACACATGATCCATAGGATATGTTTTGAATTCTCCTTTGGCCTGGTTGTTTTTTTGGCGCCAGACTTTCAGCGTGAGTTTCATATGCTTGTTGTTTTAGGTCTGTAAGGATTATTTGTAAGAACGTTGAACGAGTTTCACATTGTCAAACACCAATTGTTCTTTATGCACTTCTTCGGGTTGTCCTTCGCCTTTGAATTCCCATGCAGCTACGTATGCATAGTTATCATCGTCGCGGCGTGCTTCACCGTCTTCTGTTTGGTATTCTTCGCGGAAGTGACCACCACAGCTTTCGTTTCGGTCGTATGCATCATCAATCATCAATTCACCTAATTCGATAAAATCGGCTACGCGAAGTGCTTTTTCTAATTCTTGGTTGGTTTCGTTAGCTGTTCCTGGGATGCGCACATTGCTCCAGAATTCAGCACGAATATCCTGTACCATTTTCTTAGCTTTCTGCAATCCTTCGGCACTACGCGACATTCCGCAATATTCCCACATCACCAATCCTAATCGTTTGTGGAAAAAATCTACAGGCTCCTTGCCTTGAATACTCATCAACTTCTGAATTTTTGAAGCAACTTCTTGCTCCGCTTTCGCAAATTCAGGATGATCGGTTGGAATCGATTTCGTACGAATGTCTTTGCTTAAATAATCACCAATCGTAATTGGTAATACGAAGTATCCATCCGCTAAACCTTGCATCAAAGCAGAAGCGCCCAAACGGTTCGCTCCGTGATCAGAGAAATTGCTTTCTCCTGTTGCGTACAAACCTTCCACAGTTGTCATCAAGTTGTAATCAACCCAAAGTCCGCCCATTGTGTAATGAACAGCTGGATATATTCGCATAGGTGTTTCGTATGGATTCTCCCCGGTAATCTTCTCATACATTTCGAAAAGATTTCCATAACGCGCTTCAATAGCTGGTTGCCCTAAGCGTCTGATAGAGTCGCTGAAGTCGAGGTAAACCGCCATTTTAGAATTACCAACACCGTAACCTGCATCGCAACGTTCTTTGGCAGCACGTGAAGCAATGTCACGCGGTACTAAGTTTCCGAAAGCAGGATAACGACGCTCTAGGTAGTAATCGCGTTCTTCTTCAGGAATATCGGCTCCTTTACGTTTATCGTCTTTTTGTTTTGGAACCCAAATTCGTCCATCGTTACGAAGTGATTCAGACATCAAGGTCAATTTCGACTGATGATCGCCCGATACCGGAATACAGGTAGGGTGAATTTGCGTGAAGCACGGATTTCCGAAGAATGCACCTTTCTTATGTGCTTTCCAAGCAGCCGTTACGTTTGAACCCATGGCGTTAGTCGAAAGGAAGAATACGTTTCCGTATCCACCTGTTGCCAATACCACCGCGTGTCCGAAGAAACGCTCTAGTTTGCCAGTGACTAAATTTCGCGCAATGATTCCGCGTGCTTTTCCATCAATCAATACCACATCCATCATCTCGTGACGGCTATACATATCGACTTGTTTACGACCAATTTGGCGGCTTAAAGCAGAATATGCACCTAATAATAATTGTTGTCCCGTTTGACCGCGAGCATAGAATGTTCTAGATACCTGAACACCACCAAATGAGCGGTTATCGAGTAATCCGCCGTATTCACGAGCAAAAGGAACACCTTGCGCTACACATTGATCGATGATGGAAGTGCTAACTTCCGCTAAGCGATGCACGTTTGCTTCACGAGAACGGTAGTCGCCCCCTTTCACTGTATCGTAGAAAAGACGGTGCACGGAGTCACCATCATTCGCGTAGTTTTTAGCGGCATTTATACCACCTTGTGCAGCAATGGAGTGAGCACGGCGCGGACTATCTTGAAAGCAGAACACTTTCACTTTGTAACCCATCTCCCCTAAAGTTGCAGCAGCCGAAGCACCTGCAAGACCAGACCCAACTACAATGACTTCGATGTGACGTTTGTTGGCAGGATTAACTAGCGGAATGGTTGCTTTGTAACGCGTCCATTTTTCTGCAATGGCTCCTTGTGGAATTTTTGCATCCAATTTCATAGGTCGGGTGATGATTAATTATTCAAAAGGAAAAACAGTGGCATAGCGGCAAAGAGCGCCGGAATGATAATCGCAAAAACACCTACACCAATTCCTTTAATGATAGGAGTGTATTTGTGGTGATTGAGTCCGAGTGTTTGGAAAGCACTGGAGAAACCGTGAAATAAGTGGAAGGCTAATGCGAACATGCAGACCACATAAAGCGCCACATACCATACTTGTGTGAAAGCTTCGGAAACGATGAGGTACATGTCTTTGTAGAGGATTTCGCTGCCTTCGTAGTTAATGGTTGGCATGCTACCGAAATGCATTTCGAACCAGAATGTTCTCATGTGAATGACTAAGAATGTAAGGATAAGTGTTCCTAGGATTCCCATGTTACGAGAGCTCCAAGTAGAACTCTTACTTTGGTTCACAGTAGCATATCCTTGCGGACGAGCGCGACGGTTAGCAGCAAGAAGCATGAAACCATCGATTACGTGAAGGAGAATGAGGGCATAATTGACATAAGACACAATCTTGATGAGCGGATTGTGCGTCATGAAATAGGTGTATTCGTTGAAGGCTTGACCGCCGTCGTCTTTGAAAAGTTGCAGGTTTCCGATGCAGTGTACGATGAGAAAAGTACAGAGGAAAAGGCCTGAGAGCGCCATGAGGTATTTACGCCCGAGTGATGATTTAAACAGACCTGCCGAGACAGTAGCCATAAGAAAGGTTGGTTTTTAAGATGGTGTGCAAATGTAGACAGCGAGAAGGTTCATTGCAACATTCCTTTTTTTGTGTTTTGAACGATGTATTAACCGATAAATTGAAAAATTGTTTATCGATGATGATTTGATGAAATGTAGAATAGGACGATGATTGCGGCAAAGCAGACTTGATAGATATCTTGAAAAAAAGAGCTTTTTTCTTATTTAGAATGATACTAAATTATTTACAGCGTTATAGTTTGCGAGGAAAAAGGATGAAAAGAAATGAAGATTGAGATGTTGAGAATGAAACTGAGTATTTAAAAGATCGTATTAAAATGGATTAAATTTGCAAAGTGCTAATTTCTAAACCCATAAGAAAAATGAAGATTTCAAACAAAGTGCTATTACTTCTACTGGCTGGAAGTGTAACCTTAAGTTCTTGTAAAAAGGACGAAGAAGAGCCAGAACCAACGCCAACTCCTACACCAGCGGCTCCATCGAATCCAATCCCTGCACCTTCTGCTGCATTTGGAGCATTAGTAGCGATTCAAACTGCTAATTATGTGACTGTTCCATTTCTGGGTGAAATGAATCAACCCATTGGACTTGGTGTTGCTGTATTTGGCAATTTGGTTAATCCAGGGTATGTAGATGCCGGAACGGTTACTTTGAATGGTGCAGCTCTCACCAAACAATCGAACAGTTCATACGTGTTTACTCCATCAGCAACTAATGCTACAGGAATTGATTTAGGAGATGAATCACATTGGGTTGTTTCAGGTAATTCGACAACAACTGCTCCTGCAATTGATCTAATTTCTCCTCGATCTATGCCAACTGGTCCAAAGTATAGTGGAAGTTCGACTATTCCCATCAATACTGCATTTACATTGAGTTCATCGGTAACGATAGCAGATGCTGATTCAATTTATTATAGTGTGATAGGAAATGGTGCTACTGTTCAGAAAGTTGTTGCAGGTAATGTTCAATCTGTCACATTTTCTGCTGCAGAGATGACAACATTAACAGCAGGTGGCGGCTATGTTCAAATAGCGCCTTACAATATTTCCGCCCAAACAGTTGGAGGAAAACAAGTGTATTTAGTTAACGAATCTGTAACA